>CAZKNB010000095.1:0-5989 GCA_964554075.1 uncultured Bacteroides sp. | reverse complement strand
TTAATCCTGTCAATAGCCAATCCTAACTTCATCTGTCTTACCTTTATGTGTTTAGCATACCGTTATATGTATGTGTCTAGTACCGGTATGCATGTTTAGAATCTGTATGTTTGTTTAGTACCACTCAATGTTGCTCTGTGTCTGGCTTCGCTTATCCCACTTCAAGTCCTGAAGGATGCTTGAGCTGGCATTGATGCGGAAGCTGTAGTACTTCCACGTGCCGAATGGCGAAAGACTGGCCGACATGTTGAAACAGTGGAGGTCCTTCGTTATGGTAAGCGCCGTCTGGGTGATAGCCTTCGCCTGGAAATCGTAGCCGGAGGTGAATGTCACCTGTGTGGTGTTGGTCAGACGCAGGTTACCCGACGCATTGACGTTGTGGGTGTAGCTGAAGGGATAGCGCATGGAGTGCTTGTTGATGGCCTTCGTGCGGTCCTCGCTGATGTTGAACGAATAGTTCAGACTGAGTGACCATGGCATCTTGAACTCCTGATAGCCATAGGCGTCGCTCTTGGCCTCAACCTTCTTCTTCTTGCCGCTGTTATCGTCGGTGGTGAGCTCGGAGTTCTCCTCCCCGCCCTGCTTAACCTTATCCTGGTCCTTCTTGTCCTCCTCATCCTTCTTTCCGAAGAGCTTCTTCCAGGTGTCGTTGTTCAGCGTATAGTTGAACGAAGAGCCCCAGCCGGAGAAGCGTCCGAAGCGTCCGTACGACCACTCCGTGCGGTTGCCGGTGATGACGTTACCATTCTTATCGAAGTCGTAGGCGTAGGTGGCGAAGGTGGCGTTCATGTTGAACGTGTAGCTCTTCGTCAGCTTCAGACGCAGACGCATAGAGAGGTCGCTCCACGGACGTACCGTGGCAGCGGTGTTGTAGGAGATTGATCCACCCAACTCGTCGATAAGACTAATCTTCTTCAGTGAGTCGTTCTTGGCGCGATACTTCATCTCGATGTTGTTCGAGAGGTCGAGAGTGACACTTCCCGTACGCTCGCGCGAAGCTGTACCGAACGAGAGAGAGGAGTATGGAGAGTAGTATGACTTGTTTCCATCCTCATCCTCGTGCTCGTACCAGTATTTTCCGAAGCCCGGCGCCATGCTATAGCTTACGGATGGCGTCATCACGTGGCGAATCTGAATCTCCTTCTTCTTCATGATGAGCGGTTTATACATACCGTAGAGCTTCGTATTGAGGCTCATTGAGAAGTTATAGTTGGCTACGCGGTTGAATCCGTAGACGGTGTCGCTCTGCACCCACGCGCTCTTACTCTCGTCGTAGACTGCATCGTAGCGGCGGGTGTACCAGCGCTCGGTGTAGTTGAAGGTCGGGGTGAAGTTGAAGTACTTCAGCACCTGGAAGGTGGCGCTCACCGGAATGGTGTGCTGCATGGCGTTCTCCCAGTCCTTAATCAGATTCGACTTGAAGAGCTGGTCGTCCTTGGTCTTTATGCTGTTGGTGAATCGTCCCGTGTACTGGAGCGAGATCTTCTCGTACCAGCGCTCCGCTCCCACCTGCTTCTTACGCTTGAAGGGATAGAGACGGCTCAACGAGATGTTGAGGTCAGGGAGCGTCATAGAGATTGATGAGTCGCGCATCGTCTGTGCGATGTTGGCTGTTCCCGAAAGGGTAAGACCGATGTCGGAGAATGTGCGCGAGTAGCTGATACTTGACGTCTTGGTGTTCTGGGTCAGAGCCTGAGAGTTGTAGAGGTTGTTGATGTTACTCTTCTCATAGCTGCTTGACGAGAAGTTCACACTGGCCGAGAAGGACTGGTTAGGACGTGCCTTGGCATCCTGTCGATGGCTCCACACAATCTTGAAGTCCTTCGACACGGCGTAGTCCGGCATGTTCTTGTCGCCCGTCTTCGTCACCTGATAGTCAGCAGAGAGTGAGCCGGAGTAGCGGTAACGACGGTTATAGTTGGTCTCTGCGCCGAGCGACCATGAGCCCTTGGTGAATATGTCGCCAGTCACCTTGAGGTCCATCATGTCGCTGATGGCGAAGTAGTAGCCTCCGCCCTCAAGACCGAAGCCTCGTGTGGAGTCGTCCATATATGTAGGCATGATGAAGCCCGAAGAGTAGCTGCTCGAGAATGGGAAGAAGAAGAATGGCACAGCCAGCGGCAACGGCACATCCTCAACGACGAGATAGGCAGGACCCGTCACGACGTTCTTCTTCGGTCGCACCTTAGCCTTGGTCAGCTGCAGGTAGAAGTGTGGATGCTCGTGGTTGTCGCAAGTGGTGTAGATACCATCCTGCATGAAGAGTTCGTCGTTCGGTCCCTTCTTGGCGTTGTTTCCGACGACGTATCCCTCACCCTGCTGGGTGACTACGTTGCTGATGATTCCCTTCTTACTCTTGAAGTTATATCGGATGGTCTTCGTGTCGTAGCTTGTGTCGCCATCCTTGAAGACTGGCTGACCCGTAACGACTCCGAGCGAGTCCTCGGTGCCACGAGCAAAGACTGTGCTGCTGTCCATGTTCATCGTAATGGTCTGTGCGGTGAGCTCAATCTTCTCGTAGTTCACCTTTCCGTCGCCATACAGATGGGCGAATCCACCCTCTTCGAAGACGATAGAGTCGTTTGCCGAGTAGGTAACGGGCGAGGTGAGAGCCGATTTCTTCTCCACCTTGACGCTGTCCACCTTGACGGAGTCTCTCCTCAGAGAGTCGTTGGCAAGCGCCGTTGAGTCGGCAGGAGTCTTGCCATCCGCCAATTTGGTTCTGCGTCGCTGTCCGGTGACATCTTGTGTCAGTGCCAACAGCAGGACAAACAGCAATGATATATATATGGTAGTATTTTGTCTAGATGACGTCATTAACTTTCAGTTTACACTATTCAAAGCGACAAAATTAAGCAATATCCTTCAATAAAGAGTGTGTTAGAGTCTCTTTTTATTCATTTTTATTTGCTAAAGGAAGCGCTCGCACCATGCATCGAAGCGTTTCACTCCAGCCTCGCCGAACTTCAGCAGGCTCTTGCGCACTGCCTCGGGCTGCTTCTCACGGTCGAGATGGGTCTTCGAATAGAATTTGTCGGCAAAGCAGATGACCTGCTCTTCGAGGCTTACGGGCATCATGTCGCGATGGGGCACAGGCAACTGCTGAGCCACGATGTCGGCAAGCGAGAGTCCCGCTCCCGTGTGGCGCTCACATACCAGTGCATGCTTCGGGAAGCCCTCCTTGCGCACCAGTTCAGCACCCAGATAGCCGTGACAGATGTAGGGCTCACTGCCGTGACAGCAGATGCCATCGGCGTCGGTCAGGAAGATGCCGATGTCGTGGAGCATGGCGCCCTCATAGAGGAACTCCTCGTCGAGTCCCAGTTCGGGATGCGCCTTGGCGATGGCGAGAGCCTTCTCTGCCACCGAATGGCTGTGGGTCAGCAATATCTCGCGCAGGCGGTTATGCTCTGCGTAGTATTTATCCAATAGGTCTATCGGTTTCATAAGCGATTGGTCAATGGTTGTTTAGCGGTTGTTTCTACTGTTTGGCTGCAGCCTCATCTCTCTTGCGTTTCTTCCAGAGCTGCCAGCTGTTGATGATGTTCTGCCACAGCACGTAGCTACCCGGACCGATTGCAGAGATTGGGTTCAGGTAGGTCTGAGCCATCCAGATGGCAAGAATGGTGTTCTTCTGGCCGAGTGCCTGACCACCACTGATGCGGTCGTTGTAGATGCCACCGATGTTCTTTCCGAGGAAGAACTGCAGGCAGCAGACCACGAGTCCGGCAAGCGCCACAAGGATCTCCGTCACACCGTCGCCACCATCCTCGATGAGCGAGTCGATGATGCAGGCTGTCACGATGGCAAGCGAAACAGCCCAGAGATAGAAGGCGAGCTCGTGAACGCTCAGCAGCTTGGCGTGCACCTTAGGCAGGAAGGCACGAAGCAGGAAGGCCGTGATGAATGGGCAGATGAGCAACGGGAACACCTTATTGAGGATGATGAGGAATGCACTCAAGAAGTCGAGATCGGGATGCGACTCGCACAGCGGGAACATGATTGGCACGGCAATCGCCGCCATTATGTTTGAGAGAAGCGTGTAGGTGGTCAGGCTCGCTGCGTTTCCTCCCAGCTTTCCCGTGATGACGGCAGCAGCCGTCGCCGTAGGACAGATGAAGCAGACCATTGCGCCCTCGGCAACAACCTTGTTGAAGCTGACAAGCAGCAGATAGACACCGATTGATCCGGCAAGCTGAATGAGCAGCGCCCAAAGATGCCATGGGCGCGGGATGAGGTCACGTGGTGCAATCTTACAGAACGTCAGGAGCAGCATCACGAATATCAGTATAGGGGTATAGGGATGTAGCAATTTAAACAATGGGTAGCCTATGGCACCCACAAGCATGGCAATTGGCAATGTCCAATTCTTCAAGAACTTAATCATCTGTATCTTTTCTCTAAAAAAACTGCCGCAAAGGTAGTAACGATTTCTACACAGAGTATATATTTTAACCTTTTATTTTTATTTGACAGTTATTCACCTAGTAGATGAAGAGTCCTGCAATGCCGCAAAGCACAATCATCAGGATTGGATTGACCTTGTAGCGCTTTGTGCCTACGAAGGCCACGATGAAGATTACCACGCTGGCGATGAAGGAGAAGAGGTCCTCATCGGGAGTGCCGAAGTTCTCCTTGGTCATAAGCACAAGTGCTGCCGAAGCGAGGAGTCCCACGACTGCCGGACGAAGTCCGCTGAAGATGGCCTCCACCACGGGATGGTGCTGATACTTCAGGAAGAATTTACTGATGGTCAACATCAATATAAATGATGGGAAGACCACGGCAAAGGTTGAAACGACAGAGCCGAACACGCTGCCTGTGGCGGTGTAGCCGACGTAGGTCGCAGCATTGATGCCGATAGGTCCCGGCGTCATCTGGCTGATGGCAACGATGTCGGTGAACTCTGAGGCTGTGAGCCAGCCGTAACGGGTGACCACCTCACCCTGTATCATTGAAAGCATGGCGTATCCTCCGCCAAAGCCGAACAATCCAATCTTGAAGAATGTATAGAAAAGCTGTAGATATAATAACATAATTTCTTTATTTTAAGGGTTAAGTTTTATATAAGTAGTAAGTTTTTATATAAGTAGTAAGTAGGAAGTAGTAAGTTTAAAGTAAATGATTCGCGAATCTATTACTTACTACTTTCTACTTACTACTTTCTACTTTAAATTCTTCTACTTACTACTTTCTACTTTATCTGAAAAGTACCTTCCATAAAGGTATCCCCCTACTCCGGCAATCACGATGATCCAGATTGGCGAGAAGCCGAGGAGCCAAATCAGCAGAGCGGAAACCACCGGAATCCATACGTTGCGACGATTAATCTTGGCCGACTTCGCCATGCTGAACGTAGGCGCAGCGATGAGGGCAACTACCGCAGGACGAATACCCTTGAAGATGCGCTCCACAACGACGTTGTCCTTATAGTTGCTGAAGAAGAGGGCTATGGCAAGTATGATGAGGAACGACGGCATGACGGTGCCCAGCGCCGTAACGATGCTTCCGCGTATGCCACGAAGTTTATAACCTATGAAGATGGAGATGTTCACCGCCAGAATACCGGGCGATGTCTGCGAGATGGCCAGCAAATTGACAAAGTCATCCTGCGAAATCCAATTGCGTTTCTTCACTATTTCATCCTCAATGATTGGTACCATGGCGTAGCCGCCTCCAATGGTGAAGGCTCCAATCTTGAAGAATATCCCGAACAATTCTAAATATATATTCATCTTTACCTATTTGTCATTTAATGTATTAAGCCATGCGGCATCACAGCGGTCGCTATACATAGCGACCCTACATTCTGCCTGTGGGGACATTGAGATTTCATCGGATATTCATCCGTCTGTGGGGATGTCCCCTACTGAGCTGCAAATACCCTGTAGAACCTCTACATCTTGATGTCGTTGGATAATCATCTGTCTGTGGGGATGTCCCCTACTGAGCTGCAAAGATAATACTATTTTTCGACATCCATTCTATC
>CAZKNB010000094.1:0-6095 GCA_964554075.1 uncultured Bacteroides sp. | reverse complement strand
AGTCTACGTGGAGGATAGTGTCCTTTACAGGGTGGAACTGGATATCCTTCATGATAGCGTTAACCTTCTTGCCATCGATGATGAGGTCTACAACGTAGATGTGCGGAGTGAAGACCAGGTTACGGAGACCCTCAGCGGGTACTGTAAATGTTACGTTCTCACCAGCACCGTAAAGTACGCAAGGTACACCACCGTTCTTACGGATTGCCTTCAATGATCTTGCCTGCTCTGAAGAGCGCTCAGCGATAGTTCTAGAAGAACCAATTACTTCGATTGATTTCATTGTTTAATAAATTTTTGTGTTACTCTAAATTAAGTAAATAATGTGCTTAATTCACCATCACACTTTGCGGCTCCCTTTTGCAGTGGAGACCACACGATGTGCAAAAAAGCGGTGCAAAGATAGCGCTTCTCTGCAATATAACAAAATCTTTTTACTCGAAATCTATGTCTATTTTAATCTTTTCTGCCGGATTGAGGCTGTCGTTCACCCCTGTTCCTACTGTCTCAAGCTCGTTGCCGTTGCCATTGATGTAGCCTATTGCCTGCTGCAGACCATCCTGAAACTTCTCGAAGTCCTCCTTGTAGAGGAAGATTTTATGCTTCTCGAAGCTCACCGATGAGTCTTCGCCCTCGGCGTTCACCACCTTCTTGCTCTCTGTAATGGCGAGGAACATCTCGTCCTTGCGGTTTCTCTTCACATCGAGGTAATAGATTCTTTTACCAGCCTTAATCGATTTAGAAAACACGATCTCTTTGTCGTTCACTTCTGCTTTCATTTTCTGTATTCGTTACTGTATAACAATAAATCTTGTGTTTGGAGGAGGGTGTCGTTCCCTCAATGTCCAGCCAATGTTGATTCGTCCATCGGCTGTTGTTTTCTTATAATGGCTCCAAAATTATTTAATTTTCTCTGTACTTCAAAATAAATTTTAAAGAATTGTTGGAAGTTTTACGAATTAGATGAATGTTTTTGCTGAATTTGTTAAAAAATAAATCCGTGATACGCTTTTCTATTCGGAGAGAAATCACTAATCTTGCAATCGTTATGAACACTTCGGCGTTGCGCCATTTAAACTGGTGCTGCAACATATAATATAGATGTGTACGCCGTAACAAAATCAGCTATGCGTATGGAACTATTACAGACTTGGGTCGACACCGTTCAGAATTTCCTTTGGAGTTACATCAACATCGTGCTGCTTGTGGGCTGCGCCATCTATTTCACGGTGCGCACGGGCTTTGTGCAGTTTCGTCTCTTCGGCGAGATGGTTCGCATGATGGTTCGTCCCGAGCGTAAAGAGGAGGAGGGCTACAAGCATATCTCCTCGTTCCAGGCGTTCGTCGTGGCGCTCGCTTCGCGCATCGGAACGGGAAACCTGGCTGGTGTTGCCACCGCCATCAGTGTCGGTGGACCTGGCTCTATCTTCTGGATGTGGGTGATGGCTTTGCTGGGAGCCGCCACAGCCTACGTTGAGTCTACACTCGCTCAGCTCTATAAGCGTCGCGGCGAGAAGTCCTTCTTCGGCGGTCCCGCCTACTATATGAAGTATGGACTGGGACGTCCCGCCATGGGAGTCCTCTTCAGCTTCCTCATCATTCTTACCTTCGGCTGGACCAACAATGCCGCACAGAGCAACACCATTGCGCTAGCCACTCAGCAGGCGTTCGGAATCCCCGTGGCATATATGGGTGTCGCACTAACCGTACTGGCTCTGGCTGTCGTCTTCGGTGGCATCCATCGCATCGCCAAGGTGAGCGCGGCGGTAGTTCCCGTCATGGCGCTCCTCTATCTGGTGCTTGCAGTGGTCATTATAGTGATGCGCTTCGACCGCATACCGGTGGTGCTTGAGATGATTGTGGAGAATGCCTTCGGCGTCGGTCAGTTTGCCGGTGGCGCACTCGGCACCATCGTGATAATGGGAGTGAAGCGCGGACTCTTCAGCAACGAGGCGGGCGAGGGCTCTGCACCAAATGCTGCAGCCACAGCCTCGGTAACCCATCCCGTGAAGCAGGGACTCGTTCAGGCACTGGGAGTCTACACCGACACCCTTCTCGTCTGCACCTGCACCGCCTTCATCATCCTTTGCAGCGGCGTCGACTTCACCGCGAGCAATGGCATCCAGCTCACCCAGAACGCCATGGAGGCGGAGATAGGTAGCCTCGGCAGTCCCTTTATTGCCGTCACCATCTGGCTCTTCGCCTTCAGCACCATCATAGCCAACTGCTACTACGGCGAGACCAATCTGCTCTACTTCACCCGCAACCGCTTCGCGCTGTTCTTCTATCGCCTCTCTTCGTGCGGCTGCGTGATGCTCGGCGCAGTGATGAGTCTCGAACTTACATGGTCGCTCATCGACCTCTGCATGGCACTTATCACCATCTGCAACCTCACCGCCATCGTCCTTCTCTATCCGAAGGTCCACTATCTCACCCGCGACTTCCTCAGTCAGCGCAAGGCGCACCTCGACCCCACGTTCCATCGCAGTCAGATGCCGGAGATAGCCGACAAGCTGGAGGGGTGGAATTGACGAAAAACCCACTACGTAGGCTCTATTCTCAAAATAATAGTGAAAAAAGATAGATAAGTTATTGTGGGTTGGCGAATTTCTCTAATTTTGCATTCGGTTAATAACAATATTTGAAAAATTATGATTAACAGAGTTCTTATTCGTCTTAAAATCATACAGATAGTTTATTCTTACTATCAGAATGGAAGTAAAAACCTTGACTCTGCTGAGAAGGAATTGTTCTTCAGCTTCTCAAAGGCTTATGACCTCTACAACTATCTGCTGTTGCTTATGATTGCACTGACGGAGTATGCGCAGAAGCGTATAGATACAGCGAAAGCTAAGTTAAAACCTACTGCAGAGGAGTTGAATCCTAATCTGCGTTTCGTACAGAATAAGTTCGTGGCGCAGCTTGAGATTAACAAGCAGCTGCGTGAGTTTGTTGACAACCAGAAGAGAACTTGGGACAACGACCAGGATTTCGTGAAGGAGCTTTACGACAGAATCGTAGCATCGGATCTCTACAAGGAGTACATGGCATCTGAGGATGACTCTTACGCCGCCGACCGTGAGTTCTGGAGAAAGACCTACAAGACATTCATCATGAACAATGAGTCGCTCGACCAGGTGCTGGAGGATCAGAGCCTCTACTGGAACGATGACAAGGAGATTGTCGACACCTTCGTCATGAAGACCATCAAGCGTTTTGATGAGAAGAATGGTGCCGCTCAGCCGTTGCTTCCTGAGTTTAAGGACGACGACGACAAGGAGTATGCACGTCGCCTGTTCCGTCGCTCTATCCTGAATGCCGATTACTATCGTCATTTGATCAGCGAGAACACGAAGAACTGGGACCTCGACCGCATCGCCTTCATGGATGTAATCATCATGCAGACTGCGTTGGCTGAGATTCTGAGTTTCCCGAACATCCCTGTCAGTGTTTCGCTCAACGAGTATGTTGAGATTGCCAAGCTGTACAGCACCCACAAGAGTGGTAGCTTCATCAACGGTACTCTCGACGGCATCGTGAACAATCTGAAGAAGGATGGTAAACTCAATAAATAAAGGATTTACAAACCATTAAAAATAAAATTCCATGAATCTATTATTGCAAGCCGGAGCTCCTGCTGCTGGCAGTGGCGCAACAATGTGGATAATGCTTATAGCAATGTTTGCTATCATGTATTTCTTCATGATTCGCCCTCAGAACAAGCGTCAGAAACAGATTAACGATTTCCGTAAGTCTCTCCAGACTAACCAGAGAGTCGTAACTGCCGGAGGTATCCACGGTGTCATCAAGGAGATTAACGACGACACTGTTGTTCTCGAGATTGCGTCAAACGTGAAAATCACTATCGACAAGGCATCTATCTTTGCTGATTCTGCCATGAACCAGCAGAACGCTCGATAAAGATAATCCCGGATTGAGATGTTAGGTAACAGAAAGTCAAAACATCTTTATCTGAAGCTGACATCAAAGGTCAGGACCTTCTTGCTCAAGGTTTTGGGCAGGGAGTTCCTGATCTTTTTGTTTTTTACGGTGGTGGCTGCCGGATTCTGGTTGCTCCAGACACTGGACAACGACTACGAGATGGTGGTCGAGGTGCCGGTCCATCTGAAGGGCGTGCCCGACGAGGTGGTGGTCACCGAGGATCCCGTTGAAAAGCTGCAGGTGAAGGTGAAGGATCGTGGCTCGGCGCTGCTCAACTATGTGGTGGGGCGACATCTGAAGGCCATTGCACTGGACTTCGGCGAGCGTAAGGGCGTCGATGGACTGGTGACGATTCCAGCCTCTTCGCTTGAGCGCGACGTGCAGAGTCGTCTGAATGTATCGACCAAGATTGTGGAGATTCAGCCCGACACGCTGAGCTATGTCTTCACCCACGGCGAGTGTCGCAAGGTGAGGGTAGTGGCGAGCGGGGAGCTGAAGGCAGCGCGCCAGTACTATGTCTCCGCCACTCTCTTTACTCCGGACTCCGTGCTGGTCTATGCTCCGCGTCATATTCTCGACACACTCTCCGTGGCTGCCACAGAGCCGCTCTATCTGACCGACCTCTCTGAGTCGGGTTCGCAGGATGTGGCCATCGCCAAGGTTAAGGGGGCTAAGTTCGTCCCGTCGGAGGTGAAGCTCTCCTATAGCGTGGATGTCTACACCGAGAAGACCATCGAGGTGCCTGTGCACGGCGTGGGTTTCCCTGACGGAATGGTGTTGCGCACCTTCCCCGCCACGGTGAAGGTAACCTTTATGGTGGGACTGGATAAGTTCAACCGCATCCATCCCTCCGACTTCAACGCTGTCATCCCCTACGAGGAGTATTTGAATAATAGCAGTGACAAGCTGGGCGTGACGCTGGAGAGTTGGCCGGACTTCGTTGGCAACGTGCGCATAGCGCCAGAGAGGGTGGATTTCTTAATCGAAAAGGAGTAATCTGAAGTATGAGTATCAGAATTGGACTTACGGGCGGAATTGGCTCTGGAAAGAGTGTTGTTGCCCGACTGCTCTCGGTGATGGGCGTTCCTGTCTACATCTCCGACGATGAGGCCAAGCGCCTGATGGCTGTCGATGAGACCATCCGCCGTGGACTCACTGCACTCGTGGGCGATAAGCTCTACGAGGGTGGAACGCTCAACAAGCGCCTGATGGCCGACTATCTCTTTTCTTCCCGCGAGAATGCGGCGAGAGTGAATGGTGTGGTCCATCCGGCTGTGAAGGCCGATTTCCGCAGATGGGCGGAGGCGAGGAATTGTCAGCCCGTCGTAGGCATCGAGTCTGCGATACTGATTGAGGCTGGCTTCACCGATGTCGTCGACCGCGTGGTGATGGTCTATGCCCCGATGGAGGTGCGTGTGGAGCGCGCCATGGCTCGCGATGGCGTTGAACGCGCCCGTGTGGTGGAGCGCATAGCGGCACAGATGGACGATGAGGCGAAGCGCAGTCGTGCCGACTTCGTCATCCTGAATGATGGCCAGACACCGCTGATTCCGCAGGTTGAGGAGCTGATCGAGAGGCTTCGCAATGGAGATTGACGCGACCGCCTCTGTGGCTGGGCTACAACGTGTGAAACAGTAGAGTCAACCTTAAAAATGGAGCTGAGGCTTTAGCTTAAGAAAATTATTTATATCTTTGTCGCCAGATAAAGATTAATCATATTAAAGAGTATAATTATGCTGAATACTATTCTGTCTATCTCGGGTAAGCCGGGACTTTATAGACTTCTTTCTCAGGGAAAGAATATGCTTATCGTTGAGTCGCTTACTGACAAGAAGCGTTTCCCTGCCTACGGTAATGAGAAGATCATCTCATTGGCTGATATCGCTATGTACACTGACGATGAGGAGGTACCTTTGCGTCAGGTGCTCGAGAGCATGAAGAAGAAGGAGAATGGCGGTAAGGCCTCTATCGATGCCAAGAAGGCGTCTGCTGAGGAGCTTCGCGCTTACCTCGCTGAGGTGTTGCCTAACTTCGATCGTGACCGTGTTTATGTAGGTGACATTAAGAAGTTGGTTGCGTGGTACAATCTTCTCGTTGAGTGCGGCGAGGATGATTTTGCTGAGCCTGCTGCTGAGGCTGAGTAATCGGTTCTT
>CAZKNB010000093.1:0-6095 GCA_964554075.1 uncultured Bacteroides sp. | reverse complement strand
AGTTAGAATCATCATTGAAAAATATGTTGCTGGTGCTCACAGGCATCACAGCAATTTCGGTAGCTCTGTTGGCTTGGGTCAATGAGCTCACCAAAGAGCCTATCGCCGAGGCAAACGCAAAAGCGCTCAACGAGGCTTTGGGCCAGGTACTCCCTGAGTTCGACAACAATCCGTCGGAGGCTTGCGACACCATCAATAACGAGAATGGCACATTCGTAGTCTATCGTGCAACCAAGGATGGTCAGCCTGTAGGTGCTGCCGTTCAGTCCAGCTCACTCGGATTCGGTGGCGACCTCGTAGTTCTCGTTGGTTTCAACAACGAGGGCGTAATCCAGGGCTATTCAATCCTTGCAACATCCGAGACTCCGGGTCTTGGTTCAAAGGCTGCAGAGTGGTTCAACAATGGCGGTAAGGGCTGTATCATCGGTATGAACCCCGGTGAGGCAGAGCTCGTCGTCAGCAAGGATGGTGGAAACGTAGACGCTATCACAGCATCAACAATCACCAGCCGTGCATTCCTTAAGGCTGTCAACGCTGCATACGGTGCATACGTAAATGCATGCAAGAAGAGCACAGCCTCAGAGGCTGCGCCTGAGGTTCAACAAACTGAGGAGGGAGAGGCCGTAGCCGCAACCGACTCAACAAATGTAGAATAATAAAGAAAGGAGTAAATAGATATGAATAACTTTAAAGTAATGATGAACGGAGTTATCAAAGAGAACCCTACGTTCGTACTCCTTCTGGGTATGTGTCCTACACTGGGAACTACCTCATCAGCGCTCAACGGTATGAGTATGGGACTTGCCACAATGTTCGTCCTCATCTGCTCAAACGTTGTAATCTCACTTATCAAGAACTTGATTCCCGACATGGTGCGCATCCCTTCATTCATTGTAGTCATCGCATCATTCGTGACTTTGCTTCAGATGATCATGCAGGCCTATGTACCGGGACTCTATGCCAGCCTCGGCCTCTTCATCCCGCTTATCGTTGTAAACTGTATCGTGCTTGGTCGTGCCGAGGCATTCGCTGCTAAGAACACAGCCATCCCTTCAGCTTTCGACGGTCTCGGTATGGGCCTCGGCTTTACTCTCGGACTGACATTGCTTGGTGCCGTTCGTGAGTTCCTCGGAACAGGAAAGATCTTCTCTCTCTCCATCTTCCCCGAGAACTACGGAATGCTGGTGTTTGTCCTCGCTCCGGGTGCCTTCATCGCATTGGGATATCTCATCGCTATCATCAACCGCTTGAAGAAAGCATAAACATTTAAAGTAAAAGAATTATGGAATATATATTGATATTTATTTCTGCCATCTTTGTGAACAACATCGTGTTGTCACAGTTCTTGGGTATCTGTCCGTTCCTCGGCGTATCAAAGAAGGTGGATACAGCTTTGGGTATGAGTGCAGCCGTTGCATTCGTGCTTACAATAGCCACTATCGTGACATTCCTGCTTCAGAAGTTCGTGCTTGATGCATTCGGGCTGGGCTACTTGCAGACCATCACGTTTATCCTCGTAATTGCAGCCCTCGTACAGATGGTTGAGATCATCCTCAAGAAGGTCTCTCCGGCGCTCTATCAGGCTCTCGGTGTATTCCTCCCGCTGATCACCACCAACTGCTGTATCCTCGGTGTTGCAATCCTCGTTATCCAGAAGAACTTCGACCTCCTCACAGGCGTTGTCTATGCGTTCTCAACAGCGCTGGGCTTCGGACTTGCACTCGTACTCTTCGCAGGTCTTCGTGAGCAGATGAGTCTCTCTAAGATTCCTGAGGGAATGAAGGGCACACCAATCGCTCTTATCACAGCCGGACTTCTCGCCATGGCATTCATGGGATTCTCTGGTGTGGTTTAATCGAAAAGAGGATTAAAAAATAGTTATATTTCTACCCACTGTTTGGATAGAATATAATTATAAAACATAGAACCGCAGGTATTTGTGTTGCATAACATAAATATTTGCGGTTTTTTTTGTAATATTTTTGTCATAAACGAGAACAATATATCTTTTTTTTATTTAGCTTTGCAACCGTAAAGGATGTGAAGATAAGTATTCAACCTTTAAGGAAACAGAAAATGAAGACAAGAATCTTGGTTACCGGTGGTACCGGCTATATAGGTTCACATACTGTAGTAGAATTACAGAATAGTGGATACGACGTTATAATAGTAGATAATCTATCAAACTCAAGTGCTGACGTAGTTGACAACATCGAGAAGGTTAGCGGCACACGACCCGCGTTTGAAAAGGTAGATTGCCTGGACTATGAGGCGATGGACGCCGTATTCTCAAAATATCAGGGCATAAAGGCCATAATCCACTTCGCAGCTTTCAAGGCTGTAGGTGAGTCGGTCCAGCAGCCTCTGAAATACTATCGCAACAACTTGATATCTCTAGTCAATTTGCTTGAGCTGATGCCGAAGCATGGAGTGGATGGCATCGTGTTCTCATCATCTTGTACGGTCTACGGACAGCCCGATGTGCTGCCGGTGACTGAGAATGCTCCGATAAAGAAGGCCGAATCGCCTTATGGAAACACTAAGCAAATCAACGAGGAGATTATCCGTGACACGGTAACATCGGGTGCTCCTATAAATGCTATCTTGTTACGTTACTTCAACCCGATTGGTGCCCACCCGACAGCTTTGCTCGGTGAGCTTCCTAACGGTGTTCCGCAGAACCTGGTGCCATACCTGACACAGACTGCGATTGGAATTCGTGAACAGCTGAGCGTGTTCGGCGATGATTACAACACCCCCGACGGCTCTTGCATACGCGATTTCATTAATGTAGTAGATTTGGCTAAAGCTCACGTGGTTGCCATCGACCGTATGCTCGGCGGCAAACAGAAGGAGAAAGTTGAGGTGTTCAACATCGGTACCGGTCGCGGTGCTTCGGTTCTTGAACTGATCAACGCCTTCGAGAAGGCCACAGGAGTGAAGCTTAATTATAAGATCGTTGGACGCCGTGCGGGCGACATCGAGAAGGTTTGGGCTAATCCTGAATACGCCAATAAGGAGTTAGGATGGAAGTCCGAGACTAGCCTCGAAGACACGCTGCTCTCTGCCTGGAAATGGCAGCTGAAGCTACGTGAGAGAGGCATACAGTAAAGCCTTGTTTTTGAATAATATAAATTTGTGTTTAAATTGAAGTTTGATGTGATATGCTAAAGCACTATCCTCCCGTTTGATTTCCAAAGCAGGATATGTGAATACCCTACAGCGGATTCAATTGCCGCCAGGCGTTGACAGACGGGAAATATAGTAGTTTTGTCGTGTTTTATTTTGTGTTTGTGTTTAACGGTACTGCGACGTGAGTCGAGGTACCGTTTTTTTTATCTCCTCTCATTCCCTCATTAGGATAATTTATTGTCCGCTAAGCAACTTTTTGCAGAATATTTCTCAATTTTGCAGCGTAATTATTTAGCATGCCGTGGACTACGGATTTCCGCGGCTACAACAGGAACTATTTTTATGGACAACAACCGCACTTTTACAGCCGCACTGTTCGATCTTGACGGTGTGGTGCTCGATACCGAAACACAATACACCAAGTTCTGGGATGCTCAGGGACTGCGCTATCTTGGCCGCGAGAACTTCTGCGCAACCATCAAGGGACAGACGCTCACACAGATCTTTGCCGGAAACTTCGGCGGCGAACTCGAGGAGTGTCAGAAGGAGATCACAGAGGCCCTCAACCGCTTCGAGCAGGAGATGGTCTACGAATATATTCCCGGTGCCGGGGAGTTTATCGCCGAGCTGCGCCGACGTGGAGTGAAGATGGCCATCGTCACCAGCTCAAACGACGAGAAGATGAAGAATGTCTATCGCTCTCACCCCGAGTTTACGAGCGGATTCGACGCCATACTGACGGGCGACATGTTTGCCCATTCGAAGCCGCACCCCGACTGCTTCCTTAAGGCCATGGAGCGACTGGGCGTGACTCCGCAGCAGAGCGTGGTCTTCGAGGACTCCTTCCACGGTCTGGCAGCTGGCCGCAGCTCGGGCGCATTCGTCGTCGGACTCGCCACCACAAACCCGCGCGAGGCCATCGAGGGTAGGGCAGACGTCGTCATCGACGACTTCACGGAGTTGACAATGGATGGGTTGCAGCAGCTTTTAAAGTAAAATAGTTTTTTTATTACAAAATATTCGTAGTAAATTTGCACCCAATTTTATAAAACATATTAACGAAAGAAAGTTATGGCAGGATATATATCTGATGATAAAAGAAAGGTGACCACCCACCGACTGATTGAGATGAAGGAGCGCGGCGAGAAGATCTCTATGCTCACCGCCTATGATTATACGATGGCACAGATTGTCGATGCCGCAGGTATGGACGTGATCCTTGTCGGCGACTCGGCGTCAAACGTGATGGCGGGCAACGTGACTACACTCCCCATCACCCTCGACCAGATGATCTACCACGCTAAGTCGGTGGTTCGCGGCGTGCAGCGCGCCATGGTGGTTGTCGACATGCCCTTCGGCTCTTACCAGGGTAACGAGTTCGAGGGTCTCGCTTCGGCCATCCGCATCATGAAGGAGAGCCACGCCGACGCTCTGAAGATGGAGGGCGGCGAGGAGATCATCGGCACCGTGAAGCGCATCATCAGCGCCGGAATCCCCGTTATGGGTCACCTCGGCCTGATGCCACAGTCCATCAATAAGTATGGCACCTACACCGTGCGTGCCAAGGACGAGGCAGAGGCAGAGAAGCTCATTCGCGACGCCCATCTGCTCGAGGAGGCAGGCTGCTTCGCAGTGGTTCTCGAGAAGATTCCCGCAGTGCTCTGCGAGCGCGTGGCCAGGGAGCTCACAATTCCAATCATCGGCATCGGAGCAGGTGGTGGAGCCGACGGTCAGGTGCTCGTCATCCAGGACATGCTCGGCATGAACAACGGTTTCCGTCCGCGTTTCCTGCGTCGCTATGCCGATCTCTACAACGTGATGGTCGATGCCATCGGTCACTACGTTGCCGACGTGAAGAGTTGCGACTTCCCGAACGAAAAGGAACAGTATTAATTAATATGAGGTGTTGCCTATGACAACAAACCGATTGTGTACTACATATTTTATTCTCGTGTGCCTCGCAGGACTTATGCTGTTGGCTTCGCTCTACATGCTCTTCCCTGTGGCACCACTCGAGATGTCCGACCGACTTGGACTTTCGGTCGGCGACACGGGCTTCATGTTTCTGGCTGTGACGGTTGGAATGCTGATTGGCGGCCCGTTCCACGCCTACCTTATTGATGCCTACAGGCGTCGTACGGTGTGCGTTCTGTCGTTTATCGGCGTGCTGGTCGCTACGGCTGGCTATGCGCTGGTGACGACCCTTCCGCAGCTTCTGGCTCTCTGCGTGGTGCAGGGACTTTTTGCAGGTCTGGGAACGACGGCGGGCATCACGCTTGCCATCGACATCACCCACACCGGGCTGCGCAGCCATGGCAATCTTGCCTACTCATGGATGATTCGTCTGGGCATGCTGATTGGTGTGACTCTGGGCGTACTGCTCTATCAGTGGTACGACTTCGAGATGATTCAGACCGTCTCAATCATCATTGGTGCCGTGGGTGTGATCTGCATCATGCAGGTCTACGTGCCCTTCAGGGCCCCGATTGTGACTCACCTCTGTTCGTTCGACCGCTATTTCCTGCCTCGTGGGTGGATACCGGCCATCAATCTGGCCATCATCGCCTTCATCCCGGGTCTGATAATTCCGGTGTTCCATAACTTCAGCTATGGAGTCGACATGGGCGACTGGAGCATTCCGTTCTACGCCTTCGTGACGGTAGCCTTCCCGCTTGCCATTGCCTTCCACCACTACGTGTGCAGTAATCGCCCTGTGGTGTCGGTGGTTTCGGGATTGGTGATGATTATTCTGTCGGTCTTCCTGACCGACGTTTTCCCGACGGCTCTTGCAGCCATGCTGCTTGGTTTCGGTCTGGGATTGGTAACGCCCGAGTTCCTGATGATGTTTGTGCGTATGTCCGAGCATTGTCAGCGCTGCACTGCCAACATGACTCACTTCCTGGCTTGGGAGACGGGCTTGACCGCCGGCATCGCTCTCTCATGTCGCTGGACAATGATTCTGC
>CAZKNB010000092.1:0-6104 GCA_964554075.1 uncultured Bacteroides sp. | reverse complement strand
GTAACCAGCCTTAAGGTCGCCCTTAATCTCTGTCAATGAATTCTCTCCTGTAGTGATGTCACCACGGAAGTCGCCGTTACACAAGAAGTGGCAATAGTTCTCGAGAGTGTTGTTGTCGTCAACATAGACTGAACCGACAGTAACACTACCATAGTTGATCATATCGCCATGGAAGACGCCGTCGACAACGTAATTCTTGAAGTTTACGACATCATGATTATAATTAGTACCTGAAGACTTTGCGTAGAATTCATTCTTATTTATCACGTTGCTTAAGAACTCGCCTGAGCAACTGATTGTACCGTCATTGAAGACCTGATGCTCCTTACCGGTAGTTGATGTAAGAGTGAGCTTACCATGATTCACGAAGCTATCGTTGGTTCCGTTAAGTTCCAAAGAGCAGTTTGAGATATCGCCGGTAACATCATTGTAGATATCGGTATGGCTTCCAATCAATGTCTTAACCTTAACTGTACCTGCGTTGTAGAACACGTTGTGAGTGCTGTAGTCAGCAAGGTAGCTTGAAGTCAAATAGACATTGTCACCCTTGTACGGTCCGCAAGCACCGATATTGAGAGTACCATCCTCGTCGATAAGTGTACCACCCTCATATACGGTGATTGTAGCGGCGCCATCCAGCCTCAGGTTGTTGAACTTAACAACTCCACCCTTAAGGATGTAGATGTTTGGATTATAGAGCTGCACATTGTTATAGTCCAACTCCAGAGTTCCTGCAACGAAGAGGTTCCAGTTCTCGGTTGTGTAGAAGTTACTACCAGAGAACTTAACGCTATTTCCTGCAGAAATCTTCCAGTTCGAAGAGCCGTATATGTTCGCACTTTCGGTATACTCAGTAGATCCGCTCAACAAAGCCTGAGCCTCAGAAGCGCTGAGTGCCGGTTTGAGAGTCGGAAAATCATAGTTGTTGTCGGCACGTGTTGCAGGCGCTGCGACCAGATTGCCTGAGCGAGTCGCTGTGCTGCTTACGCCGAATGTTGCAGTAATCTTGCCATCCTTCACCGTAGCATATTTCAGCAGGTGTCGGTTGTGTTCGTCTGTTCTGGTGATATAGACACCACCGAGAACAACCGGTACGTCAATCTCGTCAACGAACGGGTTTCCCTTGCTGGCAGTACCCTTAGCCAACACCTTTGCTGACGAGCTGTCAGAAAGCGGATTGGCAGTAAAGATACGCACTGTATAGTTCACACCCGCATCCTCCTCAACAGCAACGTTGACAGTCGCTGATGATGTTGTTGTCCAATCCATACTAGGATCGATGCCCGAAACTGGGAATGCACTGTCATACTCCGCTGCCGCCACTACCGGGTCGAACAAGTCCTTGGCCTGATCAATACATCCAGTCATTGAGAGCAATGTAACACCGCTCGCAAAGATTAGTCCCTTACTTAACTTCATAGCCTATATTATAAAAAAATGGTTTATTCTGCCACAAAAATAGTTACTTATATATTATGAACCATCATTAATATTAGAGAAATTGTCTATCGGTTAACATCTTTTAATTATTAGTTGAATAATAACAGATTATCGCAATTCTGCCCAACATTGAGCTAAATCGCCACTTTTCGCCATATCGGCAAATCAAATTATATTCTGTTTAAACAAAAAGTTGCAAATTCTGTTCACGCAGAATTCTTCAACTTTCAGCGCTCCGAAGGGTAAAAAGCGCTAGCAAATTAGTTAAAAATTGTACGTCAGCCGAAGGGTCTAAAGTTCCGCACAGGTGCATAGAAACAGCAAGGGGACACACCTTTACGGTGTATCCCCCACTCTCTGTTATTGTATTGATTCGATTATTCCTTTGAAATCTCACCGACGAGGCATGTGTTCATCAGATAGCGGATCTCGCGAGCTGAGTATCCGTGACCGAGGAGGAACATCAGCTTGGTGACGGCGCACTCCGGAGTGCTGTCGTATCCGCTGATCACTCCCGCCTGAAGCAGGTGGAGACCAGTCTCGTAGCGCTCCATCTCCACTGCTCCCGAAGCACACTGGGTGATGTTGACCACAATGATGCCACGATTGTTGGCCTCGCGCAGCAGTCTCACCAGCCACTCCTTCTGCGGAGCGTTGCCCGAACCGAAGGTCTTCAGCACGATGGCCTTCAGGTCCTTCACGTGGAGCACCGACTCGACAATCTCCTCGCGGATGCCGGGGAAGAGCGTCAGGATTACCACGTTAGTATCGAACAGATAGTGCGGCTTCAGCGGTTTGGTCGGGTCCGCCTTGCGAATCAGGTGGGGCTCATATTTAATATGTATACCCGCCGTGGCAAGTGCAGGATAGTTGAACGAGCGGAAGGCGTTGAAGTTCTCGGCGTTGATCTTGGTCGTACGGTTTCCTCTCATCAGATGGTTCTCGAAGAAGATGCAGACCTCGGGCACCATGGCGTTGCCATCCTCATCCTTTGCCGCAGCAATCTCGATGGAGGTAATCAGGTTCTCCTTTCCGTCGGTGCGCAGGGTACCAATCGGGAGCTGCGAACCGGTAAGTATGACCGGCTTGCTCAGGTCCTCGAGCATGAAGCTGAGCGCAGAGGCAGTGTAGGACATCGTGTCGGTGCCGTGGAGAATCACGAAACCATCGAAGTTATCATAGTTGTAGTGGATAATCTTCACCAGCTTAGCCCAGTATTTCGGCTCCATATCCGACGAGTCGATGGGCGGATTGAACTGATAGGTAGAGATGCGATAGTTGAAGCGCTTGAGCTCCGGCACATGCTGCAACAGCTGGTCGAAGTTGAAGTTCTCAAGAGCTCCAGTCTCCGGATTCTCTATCATACCGATGGTTCCCCCCGTATAGATGAGCAACACTGATGGACACTTTGTAATCACTGGCATACTTATAGATGTGTTATTTTGTTTGCAAAGTTAGTGGTTTTCGAATATATATCAACACACACTCTAACTATTTGTATGAAATATTAGCTTTTTATACAATTATTGATATATGTCAATCGCAACCGTGGCGGACACTTCCCCATCCATCACCACAAATGGGTATCTGGCACGCCGACACCCCGACCGTCCCTCGACTCCATCACCACCATCTATCTAATTTTCACTAAATAAGGCGATTGACACGCCTCTTCTTTCGCTCTAATTTTGCAACGTGAAATTATGCTATGCAGGATTGGACCGGACACCATGATGCCGGATGGAAATATAAACTAAAACTAAATGTAATATAATATAATGTATAGGAAGATTCTTACAATTGTCGCCATGACCGTGATGACTGCGGCATCTGCCTTCGCTCAGGAGCGAACAGCCGCAAGTCCCGCCACCACACAGGGCGAGACAGCCGACGGATTCGATAAATTCCGCTTCGGAGGCTACGGCGAGGCTGTCGCATCGTTTCTCGACTACGGAACAAACCGATTCAGCGGACTCTCAGCGGGCAACTCACGCGAGAACCGCAAGACCATTGCCATTCCACGCGCCGTGCTGGCACTCGACTACAAGTTCAATCCCAAATGGATACTCAGCATGGAGATTGAGTTCGAGGCTGGCGGAGTAGGCGTAGAGACCGAGCTGGAGAGCTCTGAGAACGGAGAGTACGAGACAGAGATGGAGAGCGGAGGCGAGGTCGCACTCGAGCAGTTCCACATCACACGCCTCATCCACCCAGCATTCAACATCCGCGCAGGCCACATGGTGCTGCCCGTCGGACTGACCAACTCACACCACGAGCCAATCTTCTTCTTCGGCACCAAGCGTCCCGAGGGCGAGACTACCATCATCCCATCAACCTGGCACGAGACAGGTATCGAGTTCTTCGGATCACTCGGCAAGAACCGCGCCAAGTTCAACTATCAGGCAATGGTAGTGACAGGTCTTAATGCCGACGGATTCGGTCGCGACGCATGGGTGGCAGACGGCAAGCAGGGCCTCTTCGAGGAGGACAACTTCACATCTCCCGCCTACGTGGCACGCGTCGACTATGTCGGCATCCCCAATCTGCGCATAGGAGCATCGGGCTACTACTGCCACGACACCGGAGCCAACGCCGACAAGACCTACAAATATGCCAAGGTCGGAAAGGTGCCCGTGGGCATCATCACCGGCGATGCACAATACATGAGCAAGCGCTGGGCGGTGCGTGCCAACGTCATCTACGGCTACGTGGGCAATGCAGCAGGCGTGAGCAGCGTGGTGCTGAGCAACAAGTCGGGCTACCACAGCAGCTCTATGCGCAAGGTGGCTAAGAACTCACTCGCCTACGGAGTTGAGGGCGGCTACAACATAAAGAACTTCTGGCCCTTCGTCCGCTACGAATACTTCAACTCTCAGGAGCGAGGAGCAGCGGGTCAGACCATGGATCCACGCTGCCAGGTCAGCAAGTGGAGCGGCGGCGTCAACTGGCGCGTTCTCCCCACCCTGGTCATCAAGGCCGACTATTCAACCCGCCAGATCGGAACACGCAAGATCTTCGGCACAAGCGGCTACAACAGCGAGAATGAGTTCTCTGTAGGCCTCGCCTACATCGGATGGTTTATCAAGAAATAATTATTAAAACAATAGATATATAAAGATGAAGAAACTAAATTACCTTTTGGCAGGCGCCATGGCATGTATGCTGAGCTTCACAGCTTGCGCCGACGACAAGAACGACGGAAACGAAGATGAAATCCCTGCAGGCGAGAGCCTTGTCTGCATAGAGCAGCTGATCGACGGATGTATCGACATCGCCAGCGAGGTGGGCACATCGAAGATTGGTGACCCATACGACCTCTACACCAGCGGAAAGACCACACAGGCCCTCTACGCCGTTGAGTCATGGTACAGCTGGCACTCACGCGACGACTATTCCAACAACATCCTCTCAATCCGCAACGCATACTACGGTTCGCGCGACGGCAGCGTGGCAACAGCATCACTCGCCACACTTATCAAGGCCAACAACGCCACACTCGACAGCAACGTGCGCAGCGCCATTGAGACAGCCAAGAATGCCATTCTCTCCATTCCGCAGCCATTCCGTAACCACATCAACAGCAGCGAGGCTCTCACTGCAATGGAGGCTTGCGCCGACCTTGAGGATGTGCTGGACAACCTGAAGAGCTACCTGCAGAACCACTCTGCAGTGAACCAGGACGAGCAGCTCTCACCAATCATCGACAACTATGTAGACGTTGTCGTACTCCCCACCTACAAGGATCTTAAGGAGAAGAACGAGGCACTCTACACAGCAGTTCAGACTCTCGCCGCCTCTCCATCAGACGCTAACTTCTCTGCCGCTTGCAACGCTTGGTTGGCTGCACGTGAGCCATGGGAGACAAGCGAGGCGTTCCTCTTCGGACCTGTTGACGCTCTCGGACTCGACCCGAACATGGATAGCTGGCCTCTCGACCAGGATGAGATTGTGAAGATTCTCAACTCAGGCAACTACGACAACCTGACATGGAGCGACGGCGACAGCGACGATGCCATCGAGGCTAAGCAGGGCGTTCGCGGATTCCACACACTGGAGTTCCTCCTCTTCAAGAATGGTAACCCTCGTACTCTGAACGACGGTAACAGCACAGATGCTGCCGACCTCGACTACACCTCTGCCAACGCAAAGAGCTGGGGCAACTATATGGTTCAGGTGGCTTACCTGCTGAAGACCGATGCTACAACGCTCTATAACTCTTGGAACACCAGTTACAACGGTGGCGACAGCTACGCAAAAATCTTCAAGGAGTTCAGAATCGATTAATCAATCAACATAAAAGTTTTATCAAATGAAAGGGATTTTAAACGACATCCTCCTTTCAGTCTGTCTGGGTGCGCTCACTGCGTGCTCAGACAGTGATGCTTTAGACGTACTGGACATGGAGGTGCCTGCGGGATACGCACTCTCCGCCGGCACGTCCACCATCTTCTCCACCTCATCGTTCGCCTACGACACCGATGCCGACTGGCTCTCCAGCGACCTGAAGCTGCGCTTCAACCGTGGCGACAAGCTCTACGACAATGTGCGCACCAGCACGAACGACTATGGCGGCGGACTTGGTCCGGTCTACGCAGGCTACTCCTGCGGCAGCTGCCACCGCAATGCGGGACGCACCAAACCGGGCATCTGGAGCGAGGGAGGAA
>CAZKNB010000091.1:0-6221 GCA_964554075.1 uncultured Bacteroides sp. | reverse complement strand
CTATTATTCTTTTCCATATCGGTCGGCTTTATTTAATCAAGTTTACAAATTCGTCAAAGAGGAACTCTGTGTCGGTTGGTCCGCTGGCAGCTTCCGGGTGGAACTGAGCAGAGAACCAAGGGTTCTTTTTATGCTTGATACCCTCGTTCGAACCGTCGTTCATGTTGATGAAGAGCGGCTCCCAGTCGGCACCCAGCGTGTTGTTGTCAACGGCGTAACCGTGGTTCTGCGAAGTGATGAAGCAGCGGTTTGTTCCCACCATTCTGACAGGCTGGTTGTGGCTGCGGTGACCATATTTCAGTTTGTAGATCTTAGCACCGCCGGCCTTTGAAAGCAGCTGGTTACCCATACAGATACCGAAGATAGGCAGCTTCTCGTTCTGCATAGCCTTGCGGATGTTCTGCACTGCAGCGTCGCAAGTGTCGGGGTCGCCCGGGCCGTTTGAGATGAAGAGTCCGTCGAACTCCAGAGAGTTGAAGTCGTAGTTCCAAGGCACTCTGATAACCTCCACGTCGCGCTTCAGCAGGCAACGGATGATGTTGGTCTTCACGCCGCAGTCCACGAGCACAACCTTCTTCTTGTCCTTGCCCTCGTTGTAGCGGATCACCTCCTTGCAGCTCACCTTGTCCACGTAGTTGATGCCTGCGTAGGTAGCCTCGGGCACGTTGTCCGGCTCATCGTCGAACACAATCTTACCCATCATCACACCATGCTCACGCAGCACCTTTGTCAGTTCGCGAGTGTCGATGCCGGTGATGCCAGGCACCTTCTCACGCTTCAGCCAGTCGGCCAGGCTCTCCACTGCATTCCAGTGGCTGTACTCCTCAGAGTAGTCGCTGACGATGATTGCCTCGGCGTGAATCTTCTCGCTCTCCATAAATGTAGCCAAGCCGTTAGATTCAATTGTAAAGGGTGGAACACCGTAGTTGCCTACCAGCGGATAGGTAAGCGTCATCAATTGTCCGGCATAAGAAGGGTCGGTCAGACTCTCCGGATATCCTGTCATGGCAGTGTTGAAGACAACCTCACCTGCCACCGGCTTTTCGTAGCCAAACGACTTACCATGGAATTGGCTCCCGTCGTCAAGGATTAAAGTTACATTTCTCATCTACTTATTCTATTGTGCTAATGTGTCAATACGCACATCCTCGCCCCACGTGTGAGCCGAACCAATCTGCATATTGACACATCATATTCATATTATAAATCAAAACTGATAAACCTTCTCAATATAGTTTATAAAGGCTTCGTTGAGCATCTTCACTCCACCCGGTGTCGGGTAGTCGCCACTGAAGTACCAGTCGCCCGAATGGTTCGGACAGGCCTCGTGAAGTCCTTCAAGCGGCTGATAGACTATCTCTACCTTTGCCTTTGTTCCCTCGGGAGTCAGCAGCTCCACCATCTTGGCGGAAATATCTTCGTCGGTGAAGGGAGCGTAAATCTCCTTCACGTAGTTGACCATCTGCTCCTTTGGCAGTCCCACCTGCGCCTTCGACTTGCGATAGGCTTCGGCGATAATCTCCTGTTGCCCTCGATCCTTCAGCAGTTCGATGGCGGCTTTGAAGGCGATGAACTCGCTCATCTTGGCCATGTCGATGCCGTAGTAGTCGGGGTAGCGCACCTGCGGTGACGAGCTGACAATGACAATCTTCTTCGGTCCCAGGCGGTCCAGGATGCTGATGATGCTCTGCTTCAGCGTCGTACCACGCACGATGCTGTCGTCGATTACCACCAGATTGTCCACTCCAGCCTTAAGGCTGCCGTATGTGATGTCGTACACGTGTGCCGCAAGGTCGTTGCGGCTGTTGCCCTCGGCAATGAATGTACGCAGCTTTATATCTTTGATCGCAACCTTCTCGCTGCGAACTCTGTGTGACAGAATCTTCTGAAGCTCCTCTGCGCTCGGGTTATGGCCCAGAGCGGCAATCTTTCTCGCCTTCTGCTCGTTCAGGTAGTTGTCCAGACCCTCAAGCATTCCGTAGAACGCCACCTCGGCGGTGTTAGGGATGAACGAGAAGACGGTGTGGTCGAGGTCGTTGTCCACGGCCTTCATGATGTTCGGCACCAGCTTCTCGCCGAGCAACTTACGCTCACGATAGATGTCGACGTCGCTTCCGCGAGAGAAGTAGATGCGCTCGAACGAACACTCGCGACGCTCCTGCGCCTTGTTGATCTGAGTGATGCGCATCTCGCCCTCCTTGTTGATGAGGAGCGACTGACCCGGCTGCAGCTCGTTGATCTGCGATGCCTCGACGTTGAATGTCGTCTGAATGACGGGACGCTCCGAAGCCAGCACGATGACCTCATCATCCTTGTACCAGAAAGCCGGACGAATGCCCCACGGATCGCGCAGAGCGAACGACTCGCCGCTTCCGGTGAGTCCGCAGATGACGTAACCGCCATCCCATCCCTTGCTCGACGTGCGGAGCACGTTGGAGAGGTCGATGTGGTCCTCAATGTAGTGGGTGATGTCCATACCTGTCAGACCCTCAGCCTCGGCAAGGTTGAACAGACGCTCCACCTCACGGTCCAGGCGGTGACCCACCTGCTCCAGTATGATGTATGTGTCGGCATACTTGCGCGGATGCTGGCCGATGGCAGTGATGCGTGCAAAGATCTCGTCGACGTTAGTCATGTTGAAGTTGCCGCAGAGAGCCAGATTCTTGGCGCGCCAGTTGTTACGGCGCAGGAATGGATGCACATACGACAATCCCGACTTACCGGTTGTCGAGTAGCGCAGGTGGCCCATATAGACCTCACCCGCGAAGGGCAGCTCACGCTTGGCGAACTCAGGGTCGTGGAGCTGTTCGGCTGTCAGGCCCTTGAAGTTCTCCTGCACGGCACCGAAAATCTCGGTGATGGCACCCGAACCCAGAGCTCTCTCGCGGAACATATACTCCTCGCCAGGGTTGGCCTGCATCTTGACGCATGCCAGTCCGGCGCCCTCCTGTCCACGGTTATGTTGCTTCTCCATCAGAAGATACAGCTTGTTGAGACCATACATCCACGTGCCGTACTTCTTCTCATAATATTCCAGAGGCTTCAGCAGGCGTATCATTGCGACGCCACATTCATGCTTCAGTTGTTCCATCAATTCTCTATTCTAAAAAGTTTCTTTTTACCTTCTTGTTGTTATCCTTAAGCCCTTTCCGGACCCCTGTTCAGCCCTACTCCACGGTGACCGACTTAGCCAGGTTTCTTGGCTGGTCAACGTTCAGACCCTTGCAGACAGCCACATGGTAGGCAAGCATCTGCAGCGGAACGGTAGTGATGAGCGGGTCGAGGCACTCCAGCGTGTGAGGCAGCTCGATGCAGAAGTCTGCAATCTTGCTGATTGTCTCGTCGCCCTTGCTGACGAGGGCAATCACCCTGCCCTTGCGCGCCTTGATTTCCTGAATGTTGCTGAGCACCTTCTCGTAGAGTGCGTTGTGGGTAGCCACCACGACCACCGGCATCTCCGCGTCGACCAGAGCAATCGGGCCATGCTTCATCTCGGCTGCGGGATAACCCTCAGCGTGGATGTAGGAGATCTCCTTCAGCTTCAGCGCACCCTCCAGAGCCACCGGATAAGAGTATCCGCGACCCAGATAGATAAAGTTGTGAGCATAGGTGAAGATCTTTGAAAGCTCGGCGATGTTGTCGTTCAGCTTCAACACCTCTTTCATCTTCTGCGGAATCTGGTTCAGCTCCTTGACAACGCTCAGGAACTCCTCGTCGCTGATAGTCCTCTTCTCCTTAGCCAGGGTGAGGGCAAGCATTGTCAGCACGGTCACCTGTCCGGTGAATGCCTTTGTCGAAGCCACACCAATCTCGGGACCTACGTGGATATAAGAACCCGTGTGAGTGGCGCGTGGAATCGACGAACCGATAGCGTTACAGATACCGTAGATGAATGCACCCTTGCTCTTCGCCAGCTCCACTGCAGCCAGTGTGTCCGCCGTCTCGCCGCTCTGTGAGATGGCGATGACCACGTCGTTGCTGTCGATGACAGGGTTGCGGTAGCGGAACTCCGAAGCATACTCCACCTCCACCGGGATGCGGCAGAAGCTCTCGATGAGATGCTTACCGATGAGTGCGGCGTGCCATGACGTACCGCAAGCCACGATGATAAAACGTTTTGCGCTCAGCAAGCGCTCTTTATAGTCAATCACAGCCGAGAGAACCACATTGTTCTCGTCCACATTGATACGACCGCGCATGCAGTCGTAGATGCAGTCGGGCTGCTCGAAAATCTCTTTAAGCATGAAGTGCGGGTAACCGCCCTTCTCCAGTTGTCCGATGTTCATCACCACCGTCTTCACCTCGGGTGTAATCTCCACGTTGTGCAGGTTCACCACCTTCAGCTCCTCGCCCGGGTTGAGCACCGCAATCTCCTCATCCTTCAGGTAGACCACCTTGTCGGTGTACTCCACGATAGGAGTAGCGTCCGACGCCAGGAAGAATTCCCCCTCGCCTATTCCGACCACCAGCGGACTACTCTTACGAGCCGCGATGATGCGTTCCGGATGACTCTTCTCGACCACGGCGATGGCGTATGCACCAATCACCTCCTTCAGCGCCAGCTGAACGGCAGTCAGAAGATCCAGACCATTGGTCGTCTTCACATATTCAATCAGCTGCACCAGCACCTCGGTGTCCGTGCTGCTCTTGAATTCATATCCTTTTGCAATGAGTTTCTCCTTGATGACGGCGTAGTTCTCGATGATGCCGTTGTGGATGAGAGCCAGATTCTCTGACGATGAGTAGTGAGGATGGGCGTTGGCCGAGCATGGTTCGCCGTGAGTAGCCCAGCGAGTGTGGGCAATACCGATGTTACCGGTGACGTCCTTGTCGGCAGCAAATGCCTCCAGGTCAGATACTTTTCCTTTGGTTTTATATACGTTAAGACTTTTGTCGCTGCTAATGAGGGCTACTCCCGCGCTGTCGTAACCGCGGTATTCCAATCGCTTAAGCCCTTTTATAAGAATGGGATAGGCCTGCTTTTTACCTATGTACCCTACAATTCCACACATATTAACTATCTAAAGTTTTATTCTTTTGCGGTGCAAATATAACGAAATTATTGGCAACTATAGGTGGCTTGGGGATATTTATTTGACAAAACTTATACTATTGCCTCCTGCAGAGAGGCTCCGCCCCTCTTCCCGCCCTGCTGCATCATTTCCCAAAAGATAGCCAAACAGATGATTTTGTTATCATTTTGATAGCAGTAACTCTCAATATCCAGATGCGCTGCAGACTCTAAGAATGATTGTGCCATCACGAAGGAATGTATGAAATATTTTCCAACAATCCTCCATCCGCTTTCAATCGAGAGTAAAATATAGTGATTAGCGTTACGGATTGAAAGCAAACGCAAACAATTTGCTTACGAATTGTAAAAAAGACGTAAGAAAAAAGAAATTAGGGAAGCTTATTTCTACATTTATGTTACAGATTGAAATCAAATACCTATATTTGCAAAACAATTTGAAAGAAATAATTGGTTTAAACGAACAATTAAGATATGAAACACATGAAAGCAAGTGAACTTCTAAACAACAAGACAGAAGAAATGGTTGCTTCCGGTCAACCGCAGCGACAGGGACTCTATGATCCCGCCTACGAGCACGATGCGTGCGGAGTGGGAATGTTGGTCAACATCCACGGAAACAAATCGCATGAGCTTGTCGAGTCAGCCTTGAAGGTACTCGAGAACATGCGCCACCGTGGTGCAGAGGGTGCCGACAACAAGACCGGCGACGGTGCCGGAATCATGCTGCAGATTCCTCACGAGTTTATTCTCCTTCAGGGCATCCCGGTGCCTGAGAAGGGAAAGTATGGAACAGGTCTCCTCTTCCTCCCGAAATGCGAGAAGGACCAGTCAGAGATCCTCAACATCATCATTGAGGAGATTGAGCGCGAAGGTCTCACACTGATGCACCTGCGCAACGTCCCCACCTGTCCCGAAATCCTTGGCGAGTCGGCTCTCTCGGCAGAGCCCGACATCAAGCAGATCTTCGTCATCGGATTCACCGACGTCGAGGCTGCCGAACGCCAGCTATATATAATAAGGAAAAGAATCGAGAATCGCGTGCGCAAGTCGAGCATCCCGTCAAGGGGCGACTTCTACGTATGTTCACTCTCAACCAAGAATATCATCTACAAGGGTATGTTGTCATCTCTTCAGCTGCGCAACTACTACCCCGACCTCACCAACAGCTACTTCACCAGCGGTCTGG
>CAZKNB010000090.1:0-6296 GCA_964554075.1 uncultured Bacteroides sp. | reverse complement strand
CGCACATCGGGTCGATGAGGTCGCACTCTCCGCGCCAGCCTGTCTTGAGTATGATACCAGCTGCAAGTACCTCGTTAAGTGGTGCTTCGACAGCCTCCTGGCGGTAGCCACGGCGGTGGAGCGACTCACCCGACGAGTCGAGAGAGACTGTACAATCGGTGTGAGAGATGTGGATGTTGATAAGAACGTCCGGTTTGTTGATGCGAACGCTTGGGCGGTCGCCCTCCTTCTCGCGGAAGAAGTCGACGATAGCATCCTTCACTCTGTAAGCCACGAAGCCGGAATGGCGGAACTCCTCGCTGTTTACGACAGAGTCGACAGCGAAAGTCTTCTTCGTATCAAGATATTCCGACCAGTCAATAGCCTTAACCTGCTCGTAGACCTCGTCGGCAGTCTTTGCTGTAAACTGCTTAATCGGTTTCAGCACGCGTATTGCCGTGCGCAGGCAGAAATTGGCTTTGTAGAGCATCTCCTTGTCTCCCGTAAAGGAAACCATTCGTCTGCCAATCTGTACGTTGTTGGCACCAAGTGTCATCAACTCCTCTGCCAAAATCTCTTCAAGTCCGCCAAGTGTCTTGGCTACCATATCAAACTCTCTGTTCATCACTATATCTTGTTAATGTCTAATTATCCAAATTTATTTTCTCTGTACCACCTTTGCTCCGGGTTCGAGGCTCTCTGTTATCCAGATGTTGCCGCCGATGGTGGCTCCTCGTCCGATGGTGATGCGTCCAAGCACTGTGGCGTTGGAGTATATCGTCACGTCGTCCTCTATAATCGGGTGGCGCGGTATGCCCTTTATTGGGTTTCCGTCGTCGTCGAGCGGGAAGCTCTTGGCTCCGAGCGTCACTCCCTGATAGAGTTTAACGTTGTTTCCGATGATGCATGTGGCTCCGATCACTACGCCCGTACCATGGTCGATGGTGAAGTGGTGGCCTATCTGTGCTCCCGGATGTATGTCTATTCCCGTCTCACTGTGCGCCATCTCGGTGATGATGCGCGGGATGAGCGGTACTCCCAAAGTCATTAGTTCGTGCGCCATGCGGTAGTTGCTGATCGCTTTGATGGCAGGGTAGCAGCAAATCACCTCGCCGTAGTTCTCGGCGGCAGGGTCGCCATTGTAGGCAGCCTCCACGTCGGTGGTCAGTATGCTGCGCAGCTTAGGCAGTCGATGAATGAATTCGATTGCCACTTCGGCCGCTCTCTGGCTTCGTGTCTCTGAGTGTTCGAGCTGTTCTTTATTGTCGAGGCTCATTCCGGCACGGATTTGTCCGGTGAGCAGGTCGAAAAGCTTTTCGGTGTTCACGCCGATATGGTGGCGAGGTATGCGGTTGTCCACGGTCGGTTCGCCGTAATACCCCGGGAAGATGATGGCTCTGAATAGCTCAATAACCTTCTGCAGGACGATTGCCGAAGGGAGCGGCTCACCATCATTCAGTGGTCGAAACAGACAGTTGTCCGATTCGTTAACTAATGAGAGCTCATCCACAGCCTCTGTCAGGATGCGGGTGAAGTCGGATTGCTTCATTCTTCTGTACTTATATAATATATCTTAGGCTGCAAAGATAGTAAATAAAACTGATTGTTCCGTTAATTGTATTTATTTGATAAATAGTAATGATGTCGGGTTTAAACATAAAAAGAGGGACAGACGCCTCGCGGCGCTGTCCCTCACGTTGATCAAGGTTCTATGTTGTTAGGGGGATTTCTTACATCTCTCGGCTATCCATAGTCACTGTCATCTCAGGTACGAGAACGTAACTGTTGCTCTTGTTGTTCCACTTGTAGTACTCTGTAGTGACAGTCTTGCCGCTGTATGAGTATGTCATGCGGAGATCGTTCTCCCATGCATTGTTTGCACCGTTCCACTTGTAGCTGATGCTCTCAGTCATACGCTTGTCCTCGTCGTAGCTGTAGCTGTACTTCATGTAGTTGGTCAATGTATTGCCATTAACTTTGTAAACAGTCTGTCCAACCATCACGCCATCCTTCTCCTCGGTATTGCGTATCAAATTGTTATCATTGTTACGAGCAGAAACGCAAATTACGTTTACGAACATTACGACAACGAGTGTCAGAGCTTTAAAAATGTTATTCAACTTCATGGCTTTAATATTTTTGTTACTTTACTATTCTATTGCTATTTCGTCTTTCGACGATGCAAATGTAAGTAAATTATTGGACGTTGTACACTTTCCGAGGAATATTTTCTAGCAAAATGTCAAGAGTTGGAGCTGTGTCTTCTGACCAAATGAAAGAAATGTAACAGATTGTAAGCCAAGTGCATTGAAAAAGGGGATGTAAAGGCTTGCAAAGTGTCGTGAAAACACTCTGCAAACCAATCTTTTTGATGAATAGTTAAACTTTGTTTAATGGGCTTCGAGCCAGTTATTTCCCCATCCGCTGTCTGCCTTCAGAGGGACTCTCATGGGGTAGGCACGCTCCATCTCTTCGATGACAATCTGCTCTACCTTAGTCTTTTCGCCCTCCGGAACACTGAAGTTCAACTCGTCGTGAACCTGAAGAATCATCTTTGCCTGGATGTTCTCTTCGCGGAATCGGCGGTAGATGTTGACCATCGCCACCTTTATTATATCTGCTGCGCTACCCTGGATAGGTGCATTGATTGCATTTCGCTCGGCATATCCTCTCACGACTGCATTGTGTGAGTTGATGTCGGGCAGGTAACGCTTGCGCTGATGTATGGTCTCCACGTACCCCTTGTCGCGTGCGTCGTTGATGCTTCGGTCCATGTATCCCTTTATCTCCGGGTAGGTCTGGAAGTATCCGTCAATGAGCTCCTTGGCCTCTTTGCGTTCGATGCCGAGGCGTTCGGCAAGTCCGAAGACCGAGATGCCGTAGATTATTCCGAAGTTCGCAGTCTTTGCCTTGCGTCGCATATCGGAGGTTACATCCTTGATGTCCACCTTGTAGATCTTTGCAGCCGTTGCGGCGTGGATGTCGTAGCCGCTGTTGAATGCCTCAATCATGTTCTTGTCCTGACTCAGATGGGCCATTATGCGCAGCTCAATCTGTGAATAGTCGGCAGAGAAGAAGGAGCATCCTTCGTCGGGGATGAATGCCTTGCGAATCTCCTTGCCGTTGTCGTCACGGATAGGGATGTTCTGCAGGTTCGGATTGCTGGAGCTGAGTCGTCCCGTGGCGGTAACTGTCTGATTGAACGACGTATGTATGCGTCCGGTGCGTGGGTTTATCAGCTCCGGAAGAGCGTCGATATAGGTGCCAAGCAACTTCTTCAGACCTCGGTATTCAAGAATCTTTTCGATGACCGGATGTTTGTGGCGCAGGCTTTCGAGTACCTCTTCAGAGGTTACGTACTGTCCTGTCTTCGTCTTCTTTGGTTTCTCCACGATTTTCAGCCTCTCGAAGAGCACCTCGCCTACCTGTTTGGGAGAAGAGACGTTGAACTCCTCGCCTGCCAGTTCGTGGATTTCGCTCTCTATCTGCTTCATCTTTGCAGTGAAGTGGTTGGACGACTGCTTCAATGCCTCGGTGTCGAGCAGCACTCCGTTGGTCTCGAGGTTCACCAGTACAGGTACCAGCGGCATCTCGATGTCGTAGAATAGAGACTCTGCTCCGTTCTTCTTCAGCTCCTCCTCGAGTACTCGCTTCAGTTTCAGAGTGACATCCGCATCCTCGCATGCGTACATATATATATCTTCGGGCGAAAGGTCGCGCATGTTCTTCTGACCCTTTCCCTTCGGACCAATTAACTCCTCGATGCTGATGGGACGATAGTGGAGATAGATCTCAGCAAGATAATCCATGTTGTGGTGGAGCTCCGGCTGGAGAACGTAGTGAGCAATCATCGTGTCGAACATCGGACCGTCGACTCTCACTCCGTAGTTTTGCAGCATCACCAGATCGTACTTGATGTTCTGTCCAATCTTAAGAGTTTTCGGGTCTTCCAGAACATTTTTGAACTCAGCTACCACTTTTAACGCCTCTTCACGTTCTTTAGGAATTGGGATATAGACAGCCTGATTTTCGCGAAGACTGAAGCTCATACCGACCAATTCTGCTGTCATCGGGTCGGTTCCGGTGGTCTCCGTGTCTAGACTGAAACTTTTCGCTGTCGCGATTTTTTTAAGGAAATCGCTTCTTTTCTCCTTTGTATCAAGCAGTTGATAGTCAACATACGCCGAATTAAGTGCCTCTACAATCGAATTTTTTCCATCGTCTTGTCCGTCGGTCGGAATTTCTGCAAACAAATCGCCTTGGATTGGACCAGTTTCGTTCATCTCGGCAGCCTTGCTCTTTGCGGTCGACCTCCTCTTTCCTCCGGCAATCGAACTTGCGGTGGAAGAGGGTAGGGCGCCATCCTTCTTCAGCACTCGGTCGATGAGAGCGCGGAACTCCATCTCCTCAAAAATCTTGCGGAGCTTCTCCTCGTCGGGCGACTGAAGTTTCAGCTCCTCCATGTCGAGTTCGATGGGCACGTCAATCTTGATTGTTGCAAGGAACTTCGAGAATGTGATGGCTTCGCGATTGTTCTCCACCTTCGTCTTCAGTGCCCCCTTAAGTTTATCAGTGTTGTCGAGCAGATTCTCTATTGAGCCAAACTCGGCAATCAGCTTTTGCGCAGTCTTCTCGCCGACGCCCGGGCAGCCCGGAATGTTGTCGGCTGTGTCGCCCATCAAGCCGAGCATGTCGATCACCTGACTTGTTCTTTCGATGCCGAACTTCGCCTTTATCTGTTCCACGCCCATCACCTCGAACTCCTTATCGCCGAATTTAGGGCGATACATAAAGACATTTTCACCCACCAGCTGACCATAATCCTTGTCGGGAGTCATCATATAGGTGGTGATGCCGCGGCGTCCCGCCTCGGTGGCAAGTGTGCCGATAACGTCGTCCGCCTCGAAGCCCTTCACCTCGAGGATAGGTATTCTGTAGGCGCGAATCACATCTTTAATGATAGGAACAGAGAGGCGGATCACCTCGGGAGTCTCCTCACGCTGAGCCTTATACTGCTCGTATGCCTCGTGTCGGAAGGTAGGACCCGAAGGGTCGAAGGCGATACCGATATGCGTAGGTTGCTCCTTCTTCAGTACATCTTCAAGAGTATTGACAAAGCCGAGAACGGCCGAAGTGTTGAATCCCTTGGAGTTAATTCTCGGGTTCTTGATGAGCGCGTAGTACGCTCTATAAATCAAAGCGTAAGCGTCAAGGAGGAAGAGTTTATCTTTGCTGTCCATCGATTGTATATCTTAGTTAGGATTTTTCAATGGTAAAAGTACAAAAAAATACGCTATAAATGGTTTTATTATTATTTTTGTAGCCAAATTGTAAACTATATGGGCAAATTATCTTTCATACAATCAACTGTTGATGCCGATCTGAAGGAGTTCAGGGAGGTGTTTGATGCATCGCTGACCACGTCTAATCCACTTTTGGACAGGGTTTTGGAGCATATCCGTCAGCGTCGTGGAAAGATGATGCGTCCCGTGCTGGTTTTCCTCACGGCTCGTCTGCTTGGCGAGAAGTCCACTCCGCAGGCAATCCATGCGGCAGTGTCGCTTGAGCTGCTCCATACAGCCAGTCTCGTACACGACGATGTGGTCGACGAGAGCGACGAACGCCGCGGACAGAAGTCGGTCAATGCGGCCTACAACAACAAGATAGCCGTCCTTACAGGCGATTATCTGCTTGCTACGAGCCTTATGCAGGCCGGACTGACAGGCAACATCGGCATCATCGATGCCATCTCGCAGCTTGGTCAGGAGCTGGCCGACGGTGAGCTGCTTCAGCTCTCCAACGTCTCCAGCTCATCCTTCTCCGAGTCGACCTACTTCGATGTAATCAGAAAGAAGACTGCAGCCCTCTTCTCCGCTTGTACGCGTGTCGCTGCCATGGGAGTAGGAGCAACTGCCGGGGAGGTCGAGAAGGCGCGCCTTTTCGGTGAATATGTGGGCATTTGCTTCCAGATCCGTGATGATATCTTCGACTATTATGATAGCGAGGAGGTGGGGAAACCCACAGGAATCGATATGCTTGAGGGTAAACTGACACTCCCCATTCTCTATGCACTCAACAAGTTCCACGATGAGGAGATGCACGCCCTTGCACTTCGTGTGAAGCAGGGCAATGCAACAGCCGGCGACGCTGCGCGTCTGACAGCCTACGCCAAGTCGAATGGCGGTATTGAGTATGCAGAGCAGGCCATGCAGGAGTACTGCAACAAGGCTCTTGCCATCCTTGCCGACTATCCCGAGTCGCCTGTACGTGCGGCTCTCGAGGCCTATGTGGCCTATGTTTCCGACAGAAATAAGTAG
>CAZKNB010000089.1:0-6316 GCA_964554075.1 uncultured Bacteroides sp. | reverse complement strand
CTCTGCTTGTAAGGCAGATGCTCTGAACCAGCTGAGCTAAACGCCCTTCTAAAACGGGGAAGTGTAAGGTTTAATCTTGGTGGGCGTTGACGGATTCGAACCGCCGACCCTCTGCTTGTAAGGCAGATGCTCTGAACCAGCTGAGCTAAACGCCCGTACACTTCCGTTTCAAAAGCGATGCAAAGATAGAGCATTTTTCGCATTCCCGCAAACATTCCGCTAATTATTTTTCAAATAAAATTCACATTCACCGCTAACACCACTGATACTCAACAGAGTTACCTGTAACGTTTATTTTTGCGATTTTCGCCTCCCCGCTCCGCCGAACAATATATTTCAGCAACAGAGCTGCGATTTGCGAAACTTCAATTAATTATCTATATTTGCGCCTATTATATAATTTGAATACAGAAATGGGTAAAATCATATTGACGGGCGACCGTCCAACAGGAAAACTTCACATCGGCCACTATGTTGGTTCGTTGAAGAGAAGAGTGGAGCTTCAGAACTCCGGCTTATACGACAAGGTATTTATCATGATTGCCGATGCTCAGGCACTTACCGACAACGTTGACAACCCCGAGAAGGTTCGCCAGAACATCATCGAGGTGGCTCTCGACTACCTCTCTTGCGGTCTCGACCCGACGAAGTCGACTATCTTCATCCAGTCACAGATTGCCGAGCTCACCGAACTTTCATTCTATTATATGAATATGGTGACCGTCTCTCGCCTTCAGCGCAACCCGACAGTCAAGACAGAGATTCAGATGCGCAACTTCGAGGCAAGCATTCCGGTAGGCTTCTTCTGCTACCCGATCAGTCAGGCTGCCGACATCACCGCCTTCCGCGCCACCACCGTTCCCGTTGGCGAGGACCAGAAGCCAATGCTCGAGCAGACAACAGAGATTGTACGCCGATTCAATAATATATATGGCGAGACTCTCGTCGAGCCGGAAATCCTCCTGCCGGACAATGCAGCATGTCTGCGTCTGCCTGGAACCGACGGAAAGGCTAAGATGAGTAAGTCGCTCGGCAACTGCATCTATCTTTCAGAAACAGCCGACGAGCTGCAGAAGAAGATTAAGAGCATGTTCACCGACCCCGATCACCTGCGCGTGACAGACCCGGGAAAGATTGAGGGCAACACGGTGTTCACATATCTCGACGCATTCTGCCGTCCGGAGCACTTCGAACGCTACCTGCCGGACTATCCAAACCTCGACGAGCTCAAGGCACACTACCAGCGTGGCGGACTTGGCGACATGAAGGTGAAGAAGTTCCTCGGAGCAATCATGGAGGAGACTCTCGCCCCGATTCGCGAACGCCGCAAAGAGTTCGAGAAGGATATTCCTGCCATCTACGACATGCTTAAGAAGGGATGCGACACAGCGCGCGAAGTTGCTGCCGACACACTTGCCGACGTTCGCCGTTCAATGCGCATCAACTACTTCGAGGACAAGGAGCTTATCGCTGAGCAGGCCAAGAGATTCCAGTCATTACAAGACTAAGAGATATAAAGAGAGCCGCCCTTCGGGACGGCTCTCTTTTTTTTATTTCGTTGTTACAATCTTTGTAGGTTCAGCCTCAACGTTTCGTCTGTCCACCTGGCGCACCAGCGAAGCAGCCAAAGCGAGGAATGCCCTTCCGCTCATCGAGTCGCTGTTGAGAGCCACCGGCGTACCGGCGTCGCCCGCATCACAGATGCTCTGAACGATAGGAATCTGACCGAGCAACGGCACATTCATCTCCTCGGCAAGTCGTTTGGTACCCTCGCGTCCGAAGATATAGTAGCGGTTCTCCGGGAGCTCGGCAGGCGTGAACCACGCCATATTCTCCACCAATCCAAGAATAGGGACATTAACCTTCTCGTTGGTAAACATGTTTATACCCTTACGCGCATCGGCGAGAGCCACCTGCTGCGGAGTACTTACCACCACAGCACCAGTGATTGCCAGTGTCTGCACCAGCGTAAGATGGATATCGCTTGTGCCGGGAGGCAGATCCAGCAGGAAGTAGTCAAGCTCTCCCCAGTCGGCATCGGCTATAAGCTGCTTCAGGGCATTACTTGCCATACCACCGCGCCAGAGAGTTGCCTGGTCGGGATCAACGAAGAAGCCAATTGAGAGCAACTTCACTCCATACTTCTCCACAGGGATAATCATGTCGCGCCCATCAATCTGTTCGGCATAGGGACGCGCATCCTCCACCTGAAACATCTTAGGCATTGACGGGCCGAAAATGTCCGCGTCGAGCAGTCCGACCTTAAAGCCCATGTTAGCAAGCGCCACGGCAAGGTTTGCCGAAACAGTCGACTTGCCCACTCCACCCTTACCGGAAGAGATAGCAATGATGTTCTTCACCTTAGGGAGCAGTTTTTCCACCTCCGGACGTGGAGCCTGACGGCTCTCGGCAGTCACTTCGACCTGCACGTCGTTCGAGATAGCCGCATGGATAGCAGCCTCCGAAGCCTTAAGGATAGACTTCATGAATGGGTCGGTAGGCTTTTCGAAGATGATAGAGAAGCTGACCTTCATGCCGTCGATACGCATATTGTCAGCCACCATCCCAGCCTCGACGATACTCTTTCCAGTGCCCGGATAGCGCACCGAAGCGAGAGCATCCAATATAAGTTTAGGATATAGTGTCATATTATAAATGTATGTTTAATCATTTACTGGTTTGCAGCCCGCTGCGTTTGCTGCGGTTATAACTGCGATACTCGTCGAGCTCGATTTCCACGTCGGGTTCTCTCAACTCGCCCTCCTGCGGCAGGCGGAACTTGATATACTTGATTGTCAGTCCGCGGTCGAGCCACTGCTGCTCGTAGTAGGTCTTAATGCCGAGAATATCGTCGTCGAGGCCCGAGCCGTAAAGGTCTTCAGTGATAAACTCCACGGGGAGATGGTTCTCCTCAATCATATATTTAGTATATGTGAACATGAAGTTACTGTCGGTCTTCACGTGAATCAGCCCATCGGGTTTAAGGAAACGGCGATAGCGCTCCATGAAGTAGGTCGACGTTAGACGCTTGGTGGCCTTCTTCATCTGCGGGTCGGAGAAGGTGAGCCAAATCTCGCTCACCTCGCCCGGAGCGAAGAAGCGGTCGATAATCTCAATGTTCGTACGCAGAAACGCCACATTACTCATCCCCTCGCGCAGGGCTTCGGTAGCACCCGTCCACATTCGCGCGCCCTTGATGTCAACACCGATAAAGTTCTTATCGCTGAAGCGGCGACCCAGTCCGACGGTATATTCACCTCGTCCACATCCAAGCTCCAGCACAATCGGATTGTCGTTCTTGAAGAACGATTCATGCCATTTACCCCTCATCTCGAAGGGAACATTGTCAGCCACCGAGTAGGGATACTCGAAGACATGCTGATAGTTTGCCATGTCGGCGAACTTCTCTAATTTTCCTTTTCCCATATAAAAATCAAATCTGCTTTGTCTGCAAAGATAGCTACTTTAATAAAATATTTCAACTTCGTGGCGAACATTGTGCCTTATAGCTGCTTAGCAGCCGGCGTCCGGGCATAAAAAAAGAGGAACCCATTAGTGATTCCTCTTTTCTGTGCGGCTGAAGGGACTCGAACCCCCACGTCGTGAGACACTAGATCCTAAGTCTAGCGCGGCTACCAATTACGCCACAACCGCATGGTCTTGCGTTTTGACCTCTTTTGCGCTGCAAAGGTAGAACAAATTTCCGTTCCCGCAAACATTTGGATTGAAATATTTGCGGCAGGCGGCTCCTACTGCTCCACCCAGTTTTGCGTCAGTTCAGTGAGATATGTGCGTGCCGCCTCTATCATTGTATCGACACCTTTAGCCTCATCTGCCTCATCCATATCTACCTTGATGTCGGGCTCTATTCCCCACTCCGTCTGATTCATGTCGCAGTCGAATGTCGGGCTTGCCGAGAAGCGGATACTCCATCCGTTGGGCAGCTCCGATGTGAATGGGAGTCCCGAGCCGCCGCCCGTCTTGTCGCCCATAATGACAACGTTAGGCATGCATTTCATCTGGCGCACAAAGTCGTTTGTCGCACTGTATGAGTGGCGATTTGCAAGCACCACCACAGGTTTCTGCCAGCGGACGCCGTTGGATGGTTCGATGTAAACGGGATATGGATCGGAGAAGTCACTGTGTCCCTTGCCCGTCTTATGGCACATATAGCCGGTCAGCACCTTCTCGTTGGTGAAGCGCGAAGAGATTCGGTCGCTGTAGGTAAGGTCGCCGCCACCATTCTGGCGCACATCTATGATCAGTCCGTTACAGACAGCCATGTGCGACAGCGCCTGATCGAGGTTGCCGTCGCCCACGGCGCTCGAGAATGATGTGTAGGAGATATACCCTATGTTGTCCGAAAGAATCTTATACTTAAGTCCCGCAGCACGACGATAGTCGCTGCCCAGGTAGCGGTCGCTCTCGATGATTGCCTCGTTGTAATTGCGCGGCGAGTCGGTCCAGAAGTCATAGTGAGTCTGATTGAACGAGGAGGTGAGATTCACGTGCCCATCCTTCAGCTCATAGAGCATGCTGTCCATCACCTCGAAGAGGTTCTCGTTGTTCATCGACTCCGAGATACGCTTGCGATACTTCGCGCCGACAGCGTCCCAGTCAATCTCCTTATAGTCCAGGAAGCAGTATTGCTCATCAATGATTGTCCACAGCTGGTTGAAGTTGCCCATAGCATCGTTGTCGTAATCCTCCTCGCGGATACACGACGCCAGCGCCGGGAGCATCAGCGCCACGAGGCAGATATATGGAAGTATGCGTAGTTTCATGTTGATATATATTATATATATGTATAGGCGATTAATAGAGTTTCATCTCGGTTGAGGGATACGACGACGTGCGTCGTGTGTCCAGTCGATAGAGGCTCCTGACGAATCCCACCATAAAGGCGTGAGAATAGATATGCGAACGAATCTCGTTAACGTCCGCCTGCTGTAGGTCGCCGACGTAGCTCAGTCGCATCTTTGCGCTGCCCATTGGCAGGTCGACAGAGAAGAGATAGCGAAGCGAGGGCTGATTGTGCAGCGAAGTGAAGCGAACCACCCCCGACGAATTGCCGAGAGTAAATATCTCGTAGTAGGACTGTCCGTAGTGAGGAGAGAACATCACGCCCGCCAGCGGCAGATTCACCTGTCCGCGCAGTGTCAGCGGATAGCGTTTGATGTGCGTGCTCCATATAGCCATTGCCGAAGCATCCAGGTTGACGTATGCACGCGCCGAAGCCGGGTTGTTGCCGTTGCGCATGTTATAGATGAAGCCCAGGTTCATGTCGGCAGCTCCACCTACAAGAAGGCGGAAGTTCTGCGCCAGCGGCAGATGGTAGTGCAGGGCATAATTGAGATTAGCCGTACCTCCCAGCTCATTGTTGTTATCGGCACGGTTGTGCGTATAGTTCAGATCCGCCTGGAAGAGATTCTGCAACGAGATACGGCCGTCGGCCCAGTTGGTCATGCGCATCGTCTCGCGCATCACCTTAAAGTCAACGCCCTTATACTCCTGCGGAGAGAGATAGGTGTCGTAGACATTGGCATAGCCAACGCCATACTGCACACATCGCATGTAGTATCTCCCAACGTTCAGCGAATCGCCTTGGGCATGAGCGCTGCCGGGCAACAGCAAAGCCGCCATTGCCACCACGCCACACATCCATCTTTTCATCGTGTTCATCATAACGCGTTCATTATAACGACAGTTTCATCTGTCCTGTTATCTCGTCAATAATATCTCCATCGCTCTTGCCTGCGTCGGGATCGGTTACCTCCTCCTCAGCCTCAGCCGCTGCGGGTTCACCAGCTTCGGTCGGTTGCTCCTCCTGCGGAGTATATGTCTTCGTAGGCTCCAGCTCGTTGATAGTCTCAAGAGTGTAGGTCGTCAGTCGCTTACCCTTAGCCTTGAAGCTCTTGATTCCGATAAACTCGTCCGCCTCGATGACCATCGCCTCGCGGAAGCTGTCGGCACCGCCGAAGACAACCTCGAGTCGCGGATAATATTCATCGGTCAGCAGGATAAGCTTGCTCTGCCTGTTCTCGCCCATAAAGTTCTGCTTGCGGCTCGTAGCCTCGAAGCTGAAACGCTTAAGGTAGGGATAGTTCTGCTGGTCGGCATCGTAGAGAGCAGCTGTCCAGATCTTGTTCGGGTCGAACTTCTCGATGATGTTGACGTTGCTGTCATAGTGGTTGCTTACCTCGAAGTTGGTGGTGTAGAAGTCACCATTATTGAGAACCACGAGGATTGAATCCTCGCTCTGGAACTCTCCGAGATACTCTCCACGTCCGTCGTAGTTGAGACGGAGCACATCGCG
>CAZKNB010000088.1:0-6441 GCA_964554075.1 uncultured Bacteroides sp. | reverse complement strand
GTGGTAGCAAGGTTCAGATTGGCGGTCCTACGGGTGCCTTCATCGTCATTGTCTATGGTGTCATCCAGCAGTATGGCGAGACGGGACTTATCATCGCCACCATCATGGCGGGCGTTCTGCTCATCCTGCTTGGTGTCTTCAAGCTGGGTGCCGTCATCAAGTTTATCCCTTACCCAATCATCGTGGGCTTCACGAGCGGTATCGCCGTGACCATCTTTACAACTCAGATTGCTGACCTCTTCGGTCTGACCTTCGGCGACGAGAAGTTGCCGGGCGACTTCATTGGTAAATGGGTTATGTATATCAAGCATTTCGACACCGTGAACTGGTGGAATGCGCTTGTGAGCCTTGTCAGCATCCTCATCATCGCCATCACTCCGAAGTTCTCGAAGAAGATTCCGGGTTCACTCATCGCCATCGTCCTCGTAACTGTCGGCGTATATCTGATGAAGATGTATGGTGGCATCGACTGCATCGACACTATCGGTGACCGCTTCACCATCAAGGCTGAGCTTCCCGACGCTGAGATGCCTGTCATCAACTGGGAGGCTATCCGCAACCTCTTCCCCGTGGCCCTCACAATCGCTATCCTCGGAGCCATCGAGTCGCTCCTTTCGGCTGCCGTGGCAGACGGTGTGATCGGTGACCGTCACGACTCAAACACAGAGCTTATCGCTCAGGGAGCTGCCAACATCATCGCTCCTCTCTTCGGCGGTATCCCTGCAACAGGTGCCATCGCCCGCACAATGACCAACATCAACAACGGCGGTAAGACTCCGGTGGCTGGTGTGATCCACGCTGTGGTCCTCCTGCTCATCCTCCTCTTCCTGATGCCGCTTGCACAGTATATCCCAATGGCTTGTCTTGCCGGTGTGCTTGTCATCGTTTCATACAACATGAGTGGATGGCGTACGTTTAAGGCGCTGATGAAGAATCCGAAGAGCGACGTTGCCGTGCTGCTCATCACCTTCTTCCTGACAATCATCTTCGACCTTACCATTGCTATCGAGGTTGGTATGCTCATCGCCTGCGTGCTCTTCATCAAGCGTGTCATGGAGACAACCGAGATTTCTGTTATCACCGACGAGATTGACCCGAACAACGAGAGCGATATGGACCTTCACGAGGAGCATCTGACCGTTCCGCAGGGTGTTGAGGTCTACGAGATTAACGGTCCCTACTTCTTCGGTATCGCTACTCAGTTTGAGGAGATTATGTCGCAGATTGGCGACCGTCCGAAGGTACGCGTGATCCGTATGCGTAAGGTGCCTTTCATCGACTCAACCGGTATCCACAACTTGACCAACCTCTGTGTGATGTCGCAGAAGGAGAACATCAAGATTGTGCTTTCGGGTGTCAACGAGAAGGTGTACGGTGTGCTTGAGAAGTCGGGCTTCAACGAGTTGCTCGGCCGCGAGAACATCTGTCCGAACATCAACGTGGCGCTTGCACGTGCTGCCGAGGTGGTTAAGTAAAAGAAATAGAAACGAACGACATATACATATAGTGAAGAAAGGTATAACAATAATTCTGCTGTTGGTGGCTGTTGCCGCCAACGCGCAGAATCTCCAGCTGCACTACGACTTCGGTCGCAGAATCTACAGTTCCGAGGAACATACCCGCCAGGACGTAACTCTCACCCTTGAGCAGTTCAAAGGCGACCGTCTGGGTTCCTGGTTCTACTTCATTGATCTTGATATCTATGGCAGTGGCATGAAGGGTGCCTACATGGAGATGTCGCGCGAGTTCACCTTTGCGCGCCCATCCGAAGCGGCTACCTTCGATGCCCACATTGAGTATGACGGCGGTCTGACCACCTTCAAGGAGGGTGGGGGAACAAGGTTCCAGAACGCCCTGCTCATCGGTCCCGCCTACAACGGCCACAACAAGGACTACTCGGCTACATGGTCGGTTCAGACGATGTACAAGCAGTACTTCCGCAGCGGCACGTCGAAGGCCTACTCATCTTTCCAGCTGACTGGTGTCTGGGGGCTGAACTTTGCCAACCGCCACTGCACCTTCTCGGGCTATATCGACTTCTGGCGAGGAGTGGCCAACAATGGTCACGGCAAACTGGTCATCATGTCGGAGCCTCAGTTCTGGTATAACATCAATCACCACTTCTCTGTCGGTACGGAGATTGAGGTGAGCAACAACTTCATCAATCCGGAGACGGTGACCAGCAAGACATGCTACGTCAACCCGACTCTGGCTGTGAAATATAATTTCTGATAGATATGGATATATCCCAGGCAACCAGGGAGTTCATTCTGAAGCATCGGGGCGACGACGCTACGGCTCTCGCTCTGACCGCAAGGAGCCATCCGGAGGTGGATATGGCTTTCGCCGTCACGCAGATTGCGGGACGACAGATTGCTGCGCAGAAGGTGCCGACGTGGGCTGCCAATGACGACATTGTCTATCCGCGCCATCTCTCGATGGAGCAGTGCTCGTCGGAGGCTACGGCTCTCTATAAGGCATCTCTCGTCAGTGGGGAGGCGATGGCCGACCTTACCGGCGGACTCGGCGTGGACTGCCGCTTCATGGCTCAGAAGTTCCGACGCGCCACCTATATGGAGCGTCAGGAGGAGCTGTGCGCCATTGCGGAGCATAACTTCGGGGTGCTTGGGGATAATCATATCGAGGTGCGTCACGGCGAGAGTACTGCCTTGCTCGATGAGCTGGACGAGGTGGACTGGATCTTCATCGACCCTGCAAGGCGCAACGAACATGGGGGAAAGACGGTGCTGATCGGCGACTGCGAACCCGACGTCTCGCTGCTCGAAGAGCGACTTCTCGCTAAGGCGAAACGCGTGATGGTGAAGCTCTCACCAATGCTTGACGTTGCCCTGGCGCTCACCACACTAAAACATGTCTGCGAGGTTCATATCGTCTCGGTCGGGAATGAGTGTAAGGAGCTTCTGCTACTGCTCGAAAGGGATGCCAGCGTGGCTCCCGACGAGGTGAAGACCACCTGCGTCAACATCACCAGCAGCTCAACAAGCCTCTTCGGCTTTACCCGTCGCGAGGAGCAGGAGGCGCATTGCGAACATTCAGCGGTGGCAAAGCGTTACCTCTACGAGCCCAACGCCTCGGTGATGAAGGGTGGTGCCTTCAAGAGTGTAGCTGCCCGCTTCGGTGTCAGCAAGCTCCATCCGAACAGCCATCTCTATACCTCCGACCAGCTTCTGACCGACTTTCCGGGCAGAGCCTTCAGCATTGAGGGCTGCTGTTCGCTCAACAAGAGGGAGATGAAGAGCTGTCTGGGCGACCTGAAGAGAGCCAACATCAGTGTGCGAAACTTCCCCGCAAGCGTGGCGGAGCTGCGCAAGCGCACCCATCTGGGCGACGGAGGAGATACATATCTCTTCGCCACAACGATGAATGATGGCACGAAGGTGATGCTGAAATGCACCAAAGTGTAACAACTATAGGAAATTAACCCTATCTTTACAGCCGAAAAACAAGAGATACAATAATAATATATGTGCTACCTACTTCTAATAGTCGGCCTCGTCATGATTCTTGCCGGCGCTAATGCTCTTACTGACGGTGCTTCGTCACTCGCCAAGGGACTCCGTATACCATCAATCGTCATTGGTCTGACCGTGGTCTCCTTCGGTACCTCCGTTCCTGAGCTTACCGTCAGCCTTACCTCCGCACTGCGCGGAAGTGGCGACATGGCTGTGGGCAACGTGGTGGGCAGCAATCTCTTCAACACCCTGATGATTGTGGGCTGTACCGCCCTGGTAGCGCCAATCAGAGTGAAGCGCAACACCCTGAGAGTAGAGATTCCACTCAGCATACTCGTCTCCGTTGCCCTGCTGATATGCTGCAACGGAGTGCTGCTCAACGGAGCGGCAACCAACGTGATCGGTCGCAGCGACGGACTCCTGCTGCTCTGCTTCTTCGCCATCTTTATGGGTTACATCTTCGCCATCTCGAAGGGCAGCGACGAACATGCCGACGAGATACGCACCATGCCGCTCTGGCGTGCAATACTCTTCCTTGTCGGCGGACTGGCCATCCTGATTGTCGGTGGTGAATGGTTTGTCGACGGAGCCACAGAGATAGCACGTCGACTGGGCGTCAGCGAATCGATCATAGCCTTGACACTCGTTGCGGGCGGCACATCCCTGCCCGAACTTGCCACCTCGCTCGTGGCTGCCCATAAGGGAAATTCCGACATCGCAATCGGCAACGCCATAGGCAGCAACATCTTCAATGTGCTCCTCGTGCTCGGCTGCAGTGCCACCGTTACCCCGCTTGAGGTGAACGGAATAGGTAACTTCGACCTGCTCTATCTCGTGGGTTCCGGAATTTTGCTCAGCGTGGTCGGAGTGTTCTTCGGAGAGAGAATCATCATGAGGGTCGAGGGCGCCGTGCTCGTGGCCTGCTACATTTTCTACCTTGCCGCCCTGATTTTTATAGTATAATGCCACAAAAGGGCGATTATTTGTTCCAAAGGCGCCCATTTTTGACGGAATGAACTATTTTTTGCTCTATTGATTTAGGTCAAGGGAGCCCTATACCCTACTTTTGCAAACGTTATCAGTGATACGGAATATAAAATTCCATTCGACAGAATAATTAGGTAATAGCAACTTTATAGATCGACTTCTACAGCGAAAGCTGCAGGGACCACAAGCACAAATAACTACTGCTTTTAAATGAAAAAGAGTACTCTTTGTGTTTAAAAGTGTAATTAAAAAAACACATTAATTGGTTAGAGATCGACCGGAGCATTTTCCTTTAGCGAGGGACTTGTTCCGGTTTTTTTAGCGAAAAATAATAAAATTGGACAAAAAAGTGTCCTAAAACATCTAATTTGATGCATAATCGAATTATATTTTGTATATATTTGCACTCGGATAATTAACACAAGCAAACAAAAACAATAATCAACTTATCTATGGGAACATACGTCTCAACATTTGCTAACGGGATGGCCTTTATGTTTTTCATAGGGACAGCCCTACATCTGAGTCTTAACGGCTATAAGACACGCTCCTATCTCTTCATTGAGATTCTTTTCTCGCTTTTAGCATTATTGGAGCTAAAAGAAATTATCCCGGCCATAACCGATGTCGACACCTTCAGCACAGCTGGAGTGGTGCTCTATATCGACGGTTTGGCAGTGTCAGCGTGCGCGCTATGTCTCTTTGAACTTCTGCGTCCGGGATGGAACACAGTCGGAAGGGTGGTATGCCTCGGTGTGGCATACGCCGTAATTGCACTATTCTCAATGCTTTTGCCCCTGGACAGCTACGCGGAGAGCTATCTGCTCTTCATCGTGATGTTCCTGGCTATCGCAGTGACGGTTGCCGTGGTCTTCATGACCAGCAACAAGGAGTATGAAACCAATGCCGAGTTTTCAACCGATCGCCCGAAGGCAATTCTGATGATTTGTCTGCTGGCGGTCTATACCGCTCTCTGGATTGTCAACAGCCTGGAGCCGTCGGCATGGATCAACGTGGTCTACAAGGTGGCTTGCATCTCTCTCTGGGTTATAATGATCATGGAACGCAATCGCCAGATTGAGGATGGCGACCTGATTGAAACCGAGGATGCACAGGTGGTTGCCGCTAAGGCAAGACCCGTCGTTCGCGATGCGGGCGGAATGAAGGATGAGGTGGCAGAGGTGGAGCTCCTGGAGGAGACCGACGAAGAGACCAGCCACGAAGCGCCCAACCCCGACGAGCAGGCTTTCCACTTCAAGAAACAACTCAACCGAGTGATGGAGGCGGGCATGATCTACCGCAATCCGAGACTGACTATCAGTGAGGTGGCTAACGCCGTAGGCACAAACCGAACATATCTGTCGGCCTACCTGAACAGTGTGCTCCACACCACATTCTATGACTATATCAATGGATACAGAATAGAATATATCAGCAAGAAACTACTCGAGGAGGAATCTCCAAGCAAGACGATTGAGGAGATTGCAGAACTTTCAGGATTTAATTCAACAACAACTTTCCGACGTGCCTTCCAGAAGAAGACGGGCATGACGCCTATGCACTTCCGCCGTCAGGCACTGAGGGACTAAGCAATTTCGGACAAAGAGGATTGGGGTGTTGCAGGAGTGTTGCTCTCCTGCAACACCCTTTTTGTGTCGTAAAAGCTGTGAAAAAGTTGCTAATTTTGACTATCGAACCAAAATTACATTCAACTATTTTATACACATCTTAATAATATAGTTTATCTTTGTATTTGAAACTTAATATATAAGAGAATATAACGATACTACGATATGTCAGTAACAGTAAAAAAAGTAACATCGAAAAGCGAACTGAAGAAGTTCATCCGCTTCAACTACGAGATGTACAAAGATAATCAGTACTCAGTGCCCGACCTATACAGCGACATGGTGAACACTCTCAGCAAGGATAAGAATGCTGCTTTTGAGTTTTGCGACGCCGACTACTTCCTCGCATACAA
>CAZKNB010000087.1:0-6502 GCA_964554075.1 uncultured Bacteroides sp. | reverse complement strand
TACATCCAGCACTATTCTCTATAAAACTGCAATGGAGACGGTTTGAATTATATGAGCTAAAACATCTGCTGCATAGTCAAAAGTTCCCTCTGATTAGTTTCGGGGGGGGTGAATCCATATTCCCTTGACGAATCCACTTGTTATTTCTTCCGTAAAAGTATTCGTTTCTAATTAAATAACAAAGAGTTTAGGGGAAATATTTTTGCGATTATCTCCAAAGTAAAGGGGACAGCAAGAAAGTCGCTTCGCTCCAAGAGTAAAGTAGCCATGCGGGACTGGGTCGCTTCGCGACAAGAGTTAAGAGTAAAGAGTCAAGGGTAAAGTTGCCATGCGGGCGAATGTTGTATGGTTGAACAGGAAAATTCTGAACCAGACGATGAAGCGTCGGATGGTTCGTTACAAAAATCGTAAGCCTTGCGACGAGTCGTCGGGAGGTTCGTTGCAAAAATCCTGAACGTTGCGACGAGTCGTCGAGACGTTAGATAGAATTTTTCTGAACGTGTCGATGAGGCGTCGAGACGTTCGCCAGGAAAAAATTCCAATGGATTAGGATTCTATTCTTCAAGTTTACGATTCTATTCTACTTGTTTAGGATTCCATTCTTCAAGAATAGAATTCTGTTCTTCAAGTTTACGATTCCATTCTACTTGTTTACGATTCTATTCCATTGAGATTTTTTTGCAAAGCAGTGGAATGGAATTCTGTTCTACTGCTTTATTTTTCCATTCCACTGCTTTTTGAATCGTAATCCAATGGATTGCGATTTTCGTTCACTATTTTAGTTAATGTACACTGGTTCAATGGGGTTACGAGTGAAGGATGGGGTACCATCCTTCACCGATATTTCATTGTGTTTCAACACTTTACAGTGAAGGATTGTTTTCGGGAGAATCATTCACTTATACGGCGCTATATATCAACGAATTAAGCGAAAATGTGAAAGAAATATGGGTTTTCTCTTGACAAAGGGGGTCTTGATGTTGTATATTTGTGTTTACAATATTTTGTATGATTTTATAATATTATATTAATAGATATGAGCATCAACTTCAGCAACAAGAGACCGGGATGGCTTAGCAGAATCAGCGGTTTCAACAAACCTAAGGAGGCTCCGAGCCTCAACAAATATGACGTCAGCCTGATGGCGGACATCGCCCACCAGATCGTGCTGCGATATGGCGTCAAAGCGCCATACCTTGAGGTGGCACAGGAGATTGAGCGTGTCATCGACTGCGCCTTCGACGGCGGGGAGTTCAACGACGTTACCTTTATGTCGTCAATTGTATCATACGACGAGCCGACGGGAGATAAGCTTGAGGCTGTAGCCCAAGCTGGGGAAACAGCCTTGCAGAAAGCTATTTGCGGGGATACAGAAAACCCTGCAATAACTGTACTGCCACAGCTGCAGCCTCTGGCAACTCTGCCGCAACAAACAGAAACCACAGAGCAGCCTATACAAGCACAATATACAGAAACAGCACAGCCTCAGCAAATGGCAGCAACAGCAAAGCTGTCTGGACAGCCTCAGTCTGCTCAGCCTAAACAAGGAGGAGTGGAAGCAGGACAGCCTCGCCCATCATCTCCCGACAACGAAAAGAGGGCCGCTAATCCCCAGAAGCCCAATATGATTACCAAGCTCTGCAACTACCTCAAGACCAACTACACATTCCGCTACAACATACTGACCAATAAGTCTGAGATGAAGCGCGAGGGGGAGGGAGACTATATAGTAATAGGTAAGAGAGAGAAGAATACCATTGTGCTCGACGCTCAGCAAGCGGGATTGAACTGCTGGGACAAGGACGTGGAGCGAATCATCGAGTCGACAGGCACACCGACATATCACCCCTTCACCAACTACTTCGACCACCTGCCGAAGTGGGACGGAAAAGACCGCGTGAGCGAACTCGCTAAGCGCGTTTCAGAGAAGGAGGTGTGGGTCAGCGGCTTCCACCGCTGGATGCTGAGTGCAACAGCCCAATGGATGAACATCGGCGGAGTGGATGCACGCGCCAACTGCGTGGCACCACTTCTGATCAGCACCGAGCAGGGCTGGGGCAAATCAACCTTCTGCCGTATACTCCTTCCGCAGGAGCTTCAGGAGCACTATACAGAGAACTTCAACCTCGCCAAGGAGAGCGACTGCGACAAGGAGCTTGGACGCTACGGCATCATCAACCTCGACGAGTTCGACAAGTTCTCCGCCAACAAGATGCCAAAGCTGAAGAACCTGATGCAGAAGCAGGCACTGCACGTCCGACACGCCTACGAGCGCAACGACACCAACCTCCACCGCATAGCCTCATTCATCGGCACATCCAATCGTCGCGACCTGCTGAGCGACCCGACCGGCAGCCGCCGATTCCTCTGTGTGGAGCTTGAGAAGCAGATTGACTGCCAGACTCCTATCGAGTACCCTCAGCTCTACGCCCAGCTGAAGGAGGAGCTGCTTCGCGGTGAACGCACCTACTTCACCAAGGAGGAGGAGCGCAAGATTCAGCTTAACAACCGTCCATACTACAGCTCTGTTCCCGAGCTCGAGGCCTTCCATCGCCATTACCGCATGGCAAGCCAGACCGACGAGGGTGCGGAGTTCATGACGTCCAGCGAAATCTACAAGCGATTGCAGAGGAGCGAGAGGGCGGTGATGCGCGGGGCAACAGCCAATCGCTTCGCCCGCCTGCTGACGGAACTCGGCGAAAAGGTACATACAAACCTCGGCAACGGATATTACGTCAAGCTGAAGGACTAATGGGAGCGAAGCGACCATCAGTTTCCTGTGGTCTCGCGGTCAATCTTCAGGATTGCTCCGGTGTTGGAGTCGAAGGAGACCTTGATGGTGGAGTTCTTGTTGAAAAGAACTGAGGCCAGATACTCCACGTTGCCGAACTGCGTCACGGGCAACTCCTGCTCGTAGACCTTGGCGTTGTTCATCGTCAGCGTCACGAGAGCCTTGCCGGGAACATTGTATGCCACGCCTTCGGGCTTCTTCTTGCTGTTCTCCTCGGCCTTTGTGACACTGTTGAGGTCTGAAATGGTGATGTAGACAGGTTCGCCTGCAAGGTTTGAAGTAGAGACAACTCCAAGCTTCTTTGAGAAACGGAGCGCCACTGCATCCTTCACGTCGCCCTCCGGCTTGATGCGGACATTCACATCCTTCTCAGTGCGAACATATTTACCTGTGAACATCTCCGTCATGGCCTGCTCCTGCTCGTTGAGCGACTCAATCATGATGCGAAGCTGTTCGCCATCCTTCGGCATGTTGTCAGCCTGACCGCGAAGCAGGGCGTTCTTGCTCTCACGGATGCTGTAGATCTCCTTTGCCACAAGCTCAGCCATCTTTGCCGACGAACTGGTCATCAGAATCTCTTCGGTGAGGAAGCTGCGCGGGTCGACGCTCTTGGTGGCTGTCGTCTTTGTCGGCGAGGCAGTCGTCGTCTCGCTGGTGCGAGGCATGTTGATGGACTTGATGAGACCATCCTTGGTAAGCTCTACGAGCGGGGCAACCGTCTTATCCTTCATCTTGATGAAATAGCTGTTGTCCTTGTCGGCCACGCCCACCGATGCAGCGCTCAGGGAGAGAAGTTCGTAGTGCTCCTCAGCCTCCTGCGGCACATCATTGATGCGCAGGTAGCGGTTGGCATATTTTGCAAATTCGCCTGGGGTGTAGACCACGTGGCACACCTTTGCGCGTACTTCAATCTCAGTCTTCGGCAGTGCGTAGGTCACTCCGTAGTCCTTGCCGTTGGAGAGGCCTGCCATCACTTCTGTTTGTGCGTAGCCGCTCAGCGTTGCTGCTGTCAGTCCGGCTATGATAATCAATCTCTTCATCATTAGTCAATCGTAATATATTAATGAATATTGTATCTCTCTTTCATTGGTCTGGCGTGGCATCCGTCACTCTGCCACCGCCTTGAAGGCTGCGGGAAGGTATCTTACGATGTCGCCCGCCGTCATGCTTATCTCACCCAGCTTGCGCTTGGCTATGTCGCCCGCCAGTCCGTGGACGAAGACTCCTATCTTGCAGGCCTCCTCGGAGCTGTAGCCCTGCGCGAGGAGAGCCGTGATGACGCCTGTGAGTACGTCGCCGCTGCCTGCCGTCGCCATTCCGGGGTTACCGGTGGAGTTGAAATAGTAGCTCGAGGTTGGGGTGATGATGGTGGTGAAGGCACCCTTCAGCACGATATAGACGTTAGCCACGCGTGCCAGCTCTGCCGCCTTGCTCATGCGCTCGTAGGAGCTTGAACATTTGCCGACGAGGCGCTCCATCTCCTTCGGATGGGGAGTGAGGATGGATCCCTTTGGCAGGGAGGTCAGCTCCGGACGGTGGTTGGCCAGTATGTTTATGGCGTCGGCGTCGATGACCATCGGCGTCTGACAATCTCTGATAAGCTCGATAAGTGCATTCTCGCTCTCCTCGCTCTTGCCGAGTCCAGGACCTACGGCAACGACGTTGTAGCGGTCGGTGTCGGTGGGCTCTGCGAAGCATGTCTCGTTGATGTCGCACTCCACCATCGCCTCGGGCACCGCTGTCTGAAGGATGGTGTTGTTGCACTCGGGTGCATGGACGGTGAGGAGTCCCACTCCCGAGCGGAGGCAAGCCTTCGCGCTGAGGATTGAGGCACCAGCCATTCCCTTCGAACCGGCGATAATCATGGCGTGGCCAAACATACCCTTATGGTCGAAGCGTGAGCGCACCTTCATCAGTGAACGAATCTCATCGGCCTCGAGAATCTCGTAGTTGGTGTCGGTCTCCTCGATGGCTTCGCTGCTGATGCCGATGTCGAGCAGGTCCCACTCGCCAAGCACGTTTGCATTCTCAGCGAAGAGGAAGGCAAGCTTCGGCAGCTGAAGGCTCAGAGTGAGGTCGGCACGGACGATGTTGGTGCGGATGTTATAGGTGTTGTCCTCGCCCATAAGTCCCGACGGGATGTCGATGGATACCACCGTTGCGGGCGATGAGTTGATATATTTCACTACGGCAGCGAATCCTCCGCTCAGCGGTTTGTTGAGTCCAGAGCCGAAGAGGCCGTCGATGACGACGTGGTCCTCGGTGAGGGTTGGGGGAGTGAACTGCGTGGTTATCTCGTGGAAGGCAATCTCCTCGGTCAGCTCCACCAGCTCCTTGTTTGACTCGCAGTCGGGCGAGAGTGAGCCTTTGGTGTTGAAGAGGAATGCCTCTACACGGTAGCCTCGCTCCGAGAGCATTCGTGCCACGGCGAGTGCGTCGCCTCCGTTGTTGCCCGGACCGGCGAAGATGGTGAACGGAGTGTTGTTGTCCCATCGCTTTGCAATCTCGTCGGTGATGGCTTTCGCGGCGCGTTCCATCAGGTCGATGGAGCGTATGCCTTCGCTCTCTATGGTGAGCTGATCCAGCTTCTTGATGATGTGTGTAGGAAATATCTTCATTGCTTCTTGTTCTTTCTTTTTTATTATGTCGCAAAGATACTATTAAGGAAAAACTTTTGTCGATGGCATTAACAAAAAAATGAGGCAGAATTTATGCTGAAGGGCATAAATGTAACATGAGAAAAGATTTTTGTAACATTTCTGAGGAAAATGTAACGTGGGACATATATAAAAGATATATTTCATTGACCATAATTAGTAATCATGCCCTATATTTGTTAATGAAAATAAAAGTATTTACTAACCCATTAAAACGATGAAAACGTAAAAGAAAAAGTGTATCAAACAAAAATGAGAAAAGAACAGCACTTAGATGTGCCCACCAAAAAGAGAGTGGGGACGGCAAAGTGCACTTTTGTTATTCTTTAATTAACTAATTCGTCATGAATTTCACTACTAACCAACTAAACAAAACGATAGGAATCCTATTCCTACTTTGCTTGATCCCTCTTTGGGCATTTTCGCAAAGCATTACGGTGAAGGGCTCGGTCAAGGACCAGAGCGGTGAACCCATCATGGGTGCCAGTGTTTTGCAGAAGGGCACAACCGGTAACGGTACTATTAGTGACTTGGACGGTAACTTCACTCTGAAAGTTCCGTCAAACAGTGTGATACAGGTATCATTTATTGGATATAAGAAGGCTGAGGTGCCTGTCAACGGGAAGACGCAGATTGTGGTCACCCTGAAGGAGGACACCGAACTCCTCGACGAGGTTGTCGTTGTAGGTTACGGCCAGATGAAGCGTTCGGACTTGACTGGTTCCGTTGTCTCTGTCAGCGATGCGGCAATCAAGAAGTCTGTTACGACATCAATCGACCAGGTGTTGCAGGGTCGTGCAGCAGGTGTGCAGATTCAGGCCAACTCTGGTACTCCGGGTGCCAGCACCGCCATCCGCATCCGTGGTATCAACTCTCTGAATGCCACCAACCAGCCTATCTTCGTCATTGATGGTGTCGTTGTCGACTCATCAACCGACGACGAGAACAGCAACCCGCTCTCAAACATCAACCCGTCGGATATCGTATCTATGGATGTCTTGAAGGATGCATCTGCAACAGCCATCTACGGTGCGCGTGCATCAAACGGTGTCAT
>CAZKNB010000086.1:0-6533 GCA_964554075.1 uncultured Bacteroides sp. | reverse complement strand
CCTGTTATCTTAGCTGAGTCGCTCTCCTCTTTCTTATACTCCTTCAGCAACTTCTTGTCTGACCCGAGCAGCGCACGCATGCGCTTCACGTCCACCAGCTCCACCCTTCCCGTCGTTGCGTCAATCTCATAGTAGACGCGCTTGGAGACGAGGCTCGATGTGGCTATGGCGTCGCCTATGGGTCCGCCCAGCGTAACGTCCATGCCGTGTTGCTTCTGACCTGCCACTGTTCCGAGCGGAACGGCACTGAAGAAGATGTTGTCGCTTGAGGCAATCTGGAGTGCCGGAGCATACCATCCGCCGAACTTCAGCTTATGGTAGCGCAGCTTACGGCAGTTGACGTAGAGCTCGCCGTTGGCCTCGACCACGAAGCACCTCTTGCGGAGATACTTGCTCAGCTTCTTGTTCTCATGCACCTGGATGCGATAGTCGGCACCGCCATAGAGCGAGATCTGATTGCGCGTACGCTTCTCGACCGAGATGTCGTCGGTCTCTATGCCCTCGCGGTTGAGGAAATATTTCAGACTTGAATACGTGTAGTTCTGTGCTCCGGCAGTTGCGCAGCATATAAATAGTAGTATAAGGAGGCTCAATCTTTTCATTTTCTGTTCCTCATGGTTTAAATTTATTTATTGGGCACAAGATATGCATTTATCTCTAGCTGAGCAACATCTGAACTATCTTTTTTACCCGACCGCCCCTACGTCACCCCATTTTCAAGAAAAATAGAAAAAAAACGCCTTTATGTTGCTTAACATACGAAAGAATATATTACCTTTGCAGCCGTAAAAGGGAAACGGGAGAGCCTGAGGGCACTCAACGAACCTTAAGACTTTGATCGGAATGTAGCGCAGTTGGTAGCGCACTACGTTCGGGACGTAGGGGTCGGGCGTTCGAGTCGCCTCATTCCGACATTTAATAGAACAAGGCGTATATATATAGAGGTTTTAGCTATATGTATGCGCTTTTTTCGTGTATACCAACTCATATAAATCATTTTGCAGTCATGGCTAAAGAGAAGAGTGTATATGTTTGCAGCAACTGCGGACAGGAATCGCCGAAATGGCAGGGACGTTGCCCGGCTTGCGGCGAATGGAACACCTTTGTGGAGGAGATTGTACGCAAGTCGCCACAAAGCAGCAGATTGTCGACTCAGTCGGTTTTTGGTGATCCCCACCGTCGCCCCGTCACCATTCAGGAGATTCACAGCGAGGAGGAGGAGCGAATCGACATGCACGACGAGGAGCTTAACCGTGTGCTTGGAGGTGGACTGGTGCCGGGCTCACTGGTCTTGATCGGTGGCGAACCGGGCATCGGCAAGTCTACCCTGGTGCTCCAGACCGTGCTGCGAATGAGCGACAAGCGGGTGCTCTACGTGTCCGGCGAGGAGAGTGCACGCCAGCTGAAGCTTCGTGCCGACCGCCTCACTCAGCTCTCTTCCGACTGCCTCATTGTCTGCGAGACTTCGCTCGAACAGATTCTCGTTCACATCAAGAACACGAATCCCGACCTGGTGATCATCGACTCCATCCAGACCATATCGACCGAGGCCATCGAGTCGTCGCCGGGAAGCATTGCGCAGGTGCGCGAGTGCTCTGCCACTATTCTCCGCTTCGCAAAGGAGAGCCACACACCCGTAATCCTCATCGGACATATCAATAAGGAGGGAAGCATTGCAGGTCCGAAGGTGCTCGAGCACATAGTGGACACCGTCCTTCAGTTCGAGGGCGACCAGCACTATATGTACCGCATACTGCGCAGCATCAAGAACCGCTTCGGCAGCACTGCCGAGATGGGCATCTACGAGATGCGCCGCGACGGTCTCCGCCAGGTCAGCAATCCGTCGGAGCTGCTGCTCAGCCAGGACCACGAGGGGATGAGCGGAGTGGCGATAGCCTCAGCCATCGAGGGCATCCGCCCATTCCTGATAGAGACTCAGGCGCTGGTCAGCTCGGCTGTCTATGGCAATCCGCAGCGCTCAGCCACGGGTTTCGACATCCGACGCATGAACATGCTGCTTGCGGTGCTCGAGAAGCGTGTCGGCTTCAAACTGGCTCAGAAGGATGTCTTCCTCAACATAGCCGGCGGCCTGAAGGTTAACGACCCCGCCATCGACCTCTCCGTCATCAGCGCGATACTCTCGTCGAACATGGATGTGGCGATCGACAGCGATGTCTGCATGGCGGGCGAGGTGGGCCTGTCGGGCGAGATCAGACCGGTGAACCGCATAGAGCAGAGAATAGGCGAGGCGGAGAAGCTGGGCTTCAAGCGATTCATCCTCCCGAAATATAATCTCCAGGGACTCGACCAGTCGAAGCTAGCCATCGAGCTGGTACCGGTCCGCAAGGTGGAGGAGGCGTTCCGCGCCCTCTTCGGATAGGCGGGCGGGAGCTACCGTAGCGGCAAAGCCGCAGATATTAACAACGAAACTAAGAGAACAACAATGATACAGGAATACCAGTTGAGAGTGCTGCCCCAGGTGGCAGCCGACGAGCGCAGACTGACAGCATACATCGCCGACGAGAAGGGATTGGATGCCAGGAGGGTCAACGCCGTCAGAGTGTTGAAGAGAAGTATCGATGCGCGCCAGCGTACCATCTACGTCAACCTGAAGGTTTGCGTATATATCAATGAGATGCCCACCGACAAGGGATATGTCCAGACCGACTATCACTCCGTCGAGGGACGTCCTCAGGTGGTGGTCGTAGGTGCAGGCCCCGGCGGTCTCTTCGCTGCCCTCCGACTGATTGAACTCGGTCTGCGCCCCATCGTGGTGGAGCGCGGAAAGAATGTGCGCGACCGCAAGAAGGACCTGGCGCAGATTAGCCGCGACCACACCGTAAACCCCGAATCGAACTATAGCTTCGGCGAGGGCGGAGCGGGTGCCTACTCCGACGGAAAGCTCTACACACGCAGCAAGAAGCGTGGCAACACCGACAAGATTCTCAACGTGTTCTGCCAGCACGGAGCCTCGACTGCCATTCTTGCCGACGCACATCCCCACATCGGGACCGACAAGCTGCCGCGCGTCATTGAGAATATGCGCAACACGATTATTGAGTGTGGCGGCGAGGTGCACTTCGAGACGCGTATGGATGCACTGATCATCGAGAAGAACCGCGTAGTCGGCATCGAGACCAGCAGGGGCGAGAGCATCATGGGACCCGTGATTCTCGCCACAGGCCATTCGGCTCGCGATGTCTACCGCTGGCTTGCCGCCAACAAGGTTGCCATCGAATCGAAGGGAATAGCAGTCGGTGTGCGTCTGGAGCATCAGGCGCATCTGATTGACCAGATACAGTATCACAACCGCGAGGGACGCGGCGACTATCTGCCCGCAGCAGAGTATAGCTTCGTCACTCAGGCGGACGGCCGTGGCGTCTACAGCTTCTGCATGTGCCCCGGTGGCTTCATCGTGCCCGCAGCCAGCGGACCCGAGCAGCTCGTGGTCAACGGAATGTCGCCATCCAACCGTGGCTCGCGCTGGAGCAACTCGGGAATGGTGGTGGAGATTCAGCCGGAGGACCTCAGGGATGCAGCCATGAAGCTCGAGGGCGACGACTGCCGCTACGCCTCGGAGAGCGATTCGCCACTGGCGATGATGTACTTCCAGGAGGCCATAGAGCGCCAGTGCTGGATGCAGGGAGGGCGCCGACAGACGGCACCCGCACAGCGTATGCTCGACTTCACGCGCAACAAACTGAGCTTCGACCTGCCCGAGACATCCTATAGTCCGGGACTCATATCATCCCCACTCCACTTCTGGATGCCGAAGTTCATCAGCAGCCGCCTCTCCAAGGGCTTCCAGACCTTCGGCCGTGCAGCCCGCGGCTTCCTGACCAACGATGCCGTGATGATTGCTGTGGAGTCGCGCACATCTGCCCCCGTACGCATCGTGCGCGACAGAGAGACGCTTCAGCATGTAGAGGTTGCGGGACTCTTCCCGTGTGGCGAGGGCGCAGGCTACGCAGGCGGCATTGTCTCTGCCGGCGTCGACGGCGAACGCTGTGCCGAAGCAGCCGCAGAATATGTGGCATCACTATAAGATATTTCAGAATATAGACTGACTAACATTACTGTTTACATAAGAACTTTAATATAAGCAAGCAAGAGAGATGAAAAGACCGTATGCTATTGTGCTCATCGCAGCCATTATAACATCGAGTTTACAGGCGGAAGAGTCGCCAAAGGATTCACTGAAAGTAGTAAACATGGACGAGGTGCTCGTCGTTGCCACTCCCAAGGAGAACAGAAAGCTGAGGGAGTTGCCGGCAGCGGGTACGCAGCTGTCGCAGGCTGACATGCGCGGCGCTCAGGTGACATCCATCAAGAGCCTCAGCACCCTCGTGCCCAACATCTTCATCCCCGACTATGGCTCACGTCTCACCTCTGCTATATATATTAGAGGTGTAGGCTCGCGCATCAACACCCCTTCGGTGGGACTCTATGTCGACAATGTGGCATATATCGACAAGTCGGCATTCGACTTCAACTACTCCGACATCGAGCGCATCGAGGTGCTGCGCGGTCCGCAGGGAACACTCTACGGGCGTAACACGATGGGCGGACTGATACTCGTCAGCACCAAGTCGCCCTTCAGCTATCAGGGCACCGACGTGCGTCTGGGAGCCTCAACCTACGGCGGGGCTAACCTCTCCTTCACCCACTACCACCGCATCTCTTCACGCTTCGCCTTCTCTGCCGGCGGATTCTACGAGCATCAGGGAGGCTACTTCCGCAACTCTGCGCTCGACGGCAAGCGCGTGGACCGTGGCGATGCCGGCGGCGCGCGCATGAGAGCCATCTATCTGCCCAGCGAGAACACCAAGATCAATGCCAGCCTCAGCTACGAGCAGAGCCACGAGGGGGGCTATCCATATATCTACACCGGAGTTGTCAGCGGCGAGGAGAGCCGTGCCGACAAGATTGGACTTATCTCCTGCAACGAGGAGAGCGGCTACCGCCGCAAGATGCTCAATGCCGGACTTAGCATCGAACATCAGGCAAGCAACTATACCCTCGACGCCGTCACCGGATTCCAGAACCTCAACGACCGCATGTTCCTCGATCAGGACTTCACCGAGCGCGACATCTTCAACCTGGAGCAGCGCCAGCGACTGAACGTGCTCTCCGAGGAGCTTTCGCTGAAGTCGAAGCCGGGTCGCCGCTACCAGTGGACCACCGGCCTCTCGACCTTCTACCAGTGGCTCACCACCGACGGTCCCGTGAACTTCAAGGAGGAGGGCATCGAGCAGCTCATCACCAGCAACATCAATTCCAATATACCGAACATGGCGCCGCGCGCCACTATGAGCGTCACCGTCGACAGCGCTCCGCTCGAGGTGAGCGGCCGCTTCAAGACTCCTGTCTACAACGGTGCCCTCTTCCACCAGTCCACCATCCACGACCTCCTTTTCCACGGCTTCTCGGCAACGGTGGGACTGCGACTCGACTACGAGCATACATCGCTGAACTACAGCTCAACAAGCTCGATGGACTACCATTTCAACATGGGCGGAACCATGGTGGGACGCGACATCAGCATGCCTCTCACTGTCTCTCCCCTGCTTATGGGCAACTTCAGCGACGACTACCTGCAGCTTCTTCCTAAGTTTGCACTCCAGTACGACCTCCCCTCGCGTGCCGGCAACCTCTATCTTGCCGCCTCAAAGGGCTATCGCTCCGGCGGATACAACGTGCAGATGTTCTCCGACCTCGTGCAGAGCTACATGCAGAATGGCATGAAGACGCAGGTGAAGGAGACGGTTGCGGAGATCTTCAGTCAGGTTCAGGGCATGCCCGAGGCTGTTAAGCAGATGATTCTGGGCTACATCCCCGATGCCGATGAGAACCCGGATGTGCGCCAGGCGACGACCTACAAGCCTGAGTACACCTGGAACTACGAGCTGGGCACTCATCTCAACCTGCTGAGCGGCAAGATGGACATCGACGCTGCCCTCTTCTATATGGATACGCGCAATCAGCAGGTGGCGCGCTTCAGCGACAACGGACTTGGCAGAATCACCACCAACGCCGGTCGCAGCCATAGCTACGGAGCAGAGCTTGGTCTTCGCCTGCGTCCCACTCGCAGCCTGGCTCTCAATGCCGAGTATGGCTTCACCCACGCCACCTTCAAGCGCTACGTCACCAATGTCAAGGTCGACGGTGTGTTGACCGAGATGGACTATTCGGGCAACTACGTTCCCTTTGTCCCGACCCACACGCTCAATGTGGGCGGACAGTACACATGGCACCTTGCGCAGTCTGCATGGCTGGACCGCATCCAGCTCAATGCCAACTGCAATGCTGCCGGCAAGATCTACTGGACGGAGAACAACAGTGCCGCGCAGGACTTCTACGCCACTCTCAACGCCCGTCTCGCCTTCGAGCGCAAGAACATCTCTCTTGCTCTTTGGGGCAAGAATCTGACCGCCACCGACTACACCACCTTCTACTTCGAGAGTATGGGTAATGGCTTCCGCCAGAAGTCCTCTCCCCGCCGCTTCGGAGTGGAAGTAAGAGCAAGGTTTTGA
>CAZKNB010000085.1:0-6704 GCA_964554075.1 uncultured Bacteroides sp. | reverse complement strand
GCATAGCTTGTTAAATGCCACAAATTTATTCCTTTTGTCAACATTAGACGCAAGGTACGGAGAAAAAGTTGCAACGATGGTGAACTTTTTTTAAAGAAGATTTTGAAAGTTCAATCTTGTTGGCTTATTTTGTGGAGATTAACTAATTAAGCTAACCATTAAAAACATTAAAGCAATGAATACAAACAAGGAGAAAGCCTATGTCGTAGGAATAGATATAGGTGGCACAAACACCGTTTTCGGTATTGTCGACGCACGAGGTAACATCCTCGCACACGATTCAATCAAGACTCAACAGTACGACACAGCTGAAAAGTATGCCGACAGCGTATGCGAACATCTCGCAAAACTCATCAAGTCGCAGGGACTGGAGGGCGAAGTGAGAGGTATCGGCATCGGTGCACCTAACGGAAACTATTACAAGGGAACCATTGAGAATGCGCCAAACCTCCCGTGGAAGGGCATCGTTCCACTGACCGACATGATCACCGAACGCATAGGAATCCCCGCCGCACTGACCAACGACGCCAATGCCGCTGCTGTCGGTGAGATGACCTACGGAGTGGCACGAGGCATGCGCGACTTCATCATGATAACTCTCGGCACCGGAGTAGGCAGCGGAATCGTAATCAACGGTCAGCTGGTCTATGGTCACGACGGATTTGCAGGAGAGCTGGGACACGTCAACGCACAGCGCGACGGCCGCCTCTGCGGCTGCGGACGCAAGGGTTGCCTCGAGACCTACTGCTCGGCAACAGGAGTGGCACGCACGGCACGCGAGATTCTCGCAGCACGCACCGACGAGAGTCTGCTTCGCTCAATACCCGTTGAGGAGATAACATCCAAGGATGTCTACGACGCAGCCAAGAAGGGCGACAAACTGGCTAAGGAGATCTTCGACTTCACAGGCACCATGCTTGGACGCGCCTTTGCCGACTTCATCGCATTCTCCAGCCCGGAGGCCATCGTGCTCTTCGGCGGACTGGCAAAGTCGGGCGACTTCCTGCTCAAGCCAATCCAGAAGGCTCTCGACGACAACGTGATGCCTACCTTCAAGGGCAAGACCAAACTGCTCATCTCAGAGCTTAAGGACTCCGATGCCGCAGTGCTCGGCGCCAGCGCCCTGGCATGGGAACTGAAATAGTTCTTGCCAGCTACTGAATTGTTGATTAACTTTGCAGCCTCATCAAAACGACTAAAGATAGAGCATCATGAGATCTGCAATAAAATATGTTCTGGCGTACTTCGCCATACTTACATTCGTGGGCCCGGCATGCGCGGCAGCTGTTTACGGAGCGTACAGCTACCTCGCAGGCGGGGCTTTCACGTTTAGCTTCGGCAGCCCCGAACTGATTATCCCCTCACAGCTGACAAGCGACCTGCTTGCCATCATATATATCTATGCCGACGGCAAGCTCGGAGTGGGCCGCACCGACGTAAAGCCAAAGATGCTGGGTTGGAGCCTCACGGCATGGATTGCCACCTACTGGCTCGTCTCTCTGCTGACAAGGCTGCTCGACTGGGTGCCCGACATCATGGAGCAGACCTTCGACAACATCCTCTCCTCATGGGGAGGCATAGTGACCGTAGCCCTGGCCGGCCCAATCGTCGAGGAGTTTGTCTTCCGCCGTGCCGTCACCGACTCGCTGCTGAAGAGCCTCCCAAAGTGGCCCTCCATCATTATCTCCGCCCTGCTGTTCGGCCTCATCCACATCAATCCCGCACAGATTATTCCCGCCTTCCTTCTGGGAATACTCTTCGCCTGGATCTACGTGACCACCGGCAGCCTCATCCCCACCCTGCTGCTCCACGTGGCCAACAACTCTCTGTCGGTCTTCCTGATGACACGCCGGGAGCCTGTCGACGACGTCACGCAGCTCTTCTCCGCCACTCCGACTATAGCTCTGACCATAGCCTCCGCCGCGCTACTCCTACTGTCGATAAAGGGAATTGCCAAACAATAAAAAAGAGACTCCGGGCAGCGAGGGCCGTCCGGAGTCTCTTTTTTATTATGATGGATGAGATTAATGCTTTGCCTTATAGGCGAGAGCATACATGCGAATCTGCTTCACCATGGAGAGCAGACCATTGCTGCGCGTCGGAGAGAGGTGCTCCTTCAGTCCAATCTTATCAATAAAGTAGAGGTCAGACTCGAGAATCTCATCGGCTGTGTGGCCCGAAAGCACCTTGATGAGAAGAGCAATGATACCCTTCACGATAAGCGCGTCGCTCTCTGCCGAGAACACCAGCTTGCCGTCCACCTCGTCAGCCTGAAGCCATACGCGGCTCTGGCAACCCTCAATCAGGTTCTGCTCTGTCTTATACTTCTCGTCGAGAGGAGCCTGCTCGTTGCCCAGGTCGATGAGCAACTGATAACGGTCCATCCAATCGTCGAAGTCACTGAACTCAGCAATGACCTCGTCCTGCATTTCGTTTATTGTCATAATCGATATATCCTTTCTTCTTGTTATTTTATTGTTCGTTATAAATGACGTGCATCACTGTCTGCCCAACGGCCTTCAGCGTCTGCGGGTTGATATTATCCATGTCGTCCTTCACCGTGTGCCAGAACTCATCGAACGAGATCTCCGAGTTGGGATAGTAGGGCACGATGTCTATTGTCTTGATACCCGCAATGCGGTTGATGAAGACGTGGTCATCGGTAGCTCCGCCGTCGGCCTCATCGATGAAGTAGCTGCCGTAGCCCAGCTTCTGCGCCGCAGCCCACACCTTCTTGTCGACATCCTTGGCGTAGCGCTCCGAGTGGTACTCGCGATAGAATGTCGGAGCCTGGCCGCCAACCATATCAAGCAGGATGCCGAAGCGTGCCGTATAGCCAGCCACGTGCGGATTGTGCGCCCAGTATTGTGCGCCGAGTCCCCACGACTCCTCTGTATGCTGACCTGTATACTCCTGATGCGTACCGTAGTCCTCCGAATCGAGCAGTATGATGTCGATGCCGACCTCCGAAGGCGTAGCGGAGAGATGGCGTGCAATCTCCATCAGCACTCCCACGCCGCTGGCACCGTCGTTGGCACCGAGAATCGGTTTGTAGTGGTTCTTCGGATCGGGATCATTGTCAGCCCATGGGCGACTGTCCCAGTGAGAGAAGAGCGCCACGCGCTTGCGCTTGTCGGGCTGAAACGAAGCGATAATGTTTCGTGAGTGAAGAATGGTGCCGTCGTAGGCCACGAGGTCGGCACGCTGGCTCACAACCGTAGCGCCGAAGCCGCGGAAGAACTCCTCCAGGTAGTCGCCGCAAGCCACGTGCTCACGAGTGTTCGGCACGCGCGGGCCAAAGTCCACCTGACGTTTGACATACTGATAGGCACTGTCGGCCGAGAAATCGGGAACGCTCACCTCTATCGTTGCACTCTTAGTTTCTGTCGCGCCGCTCTTGCTTCCGCCGCATGAACACATCAGCGAGAGAAGAGATGCGAGTATAACGGAATGTTTAAAATTCATCTTTACTTTTATTTGGTCGGACAAAAATAACTAAATTGCCCATACACTCTGCAAAGACTACACATTATTAACAAATAAAGCTGAGCGCTGCGCCCTTGGCATTGACAGTCAGCTCGACCTCGGCACCGCAAATGAGCGGGCGGTTGTCGGTGACGTGGCCAACGGGAAAGCCGAAGCAGATGGGGTACTTATACTCCTTGAGAATATCTGCCAGTGCGTCGTAGAGCGGTTTGCCGAGCGAGAGATCCTCGTTGAACTCGGTAAACTGGCCGATGATAAGTCCAGAGATGCAATCCAGGGCGCCACTAAGCTTGAGGTTGTACAACATTCTCTCAATGGAGTGCGGACGTTCGCCCACATCCTCGATAAAGAGAATCGTTCCCTCGGCAGGAATATCGAAGCGGCTGCCACGCAGACCGTAGCAGACAGCCATGTTGCCTCCGCGCAAAATGCCACGGGCCGAGCCGCGATGGTTCAGCTTATTTGCCTCGCAGAAGTAGTTCGGGATTGTGCCGAAAAGAATATCGTGGAGATACTGCGTACAGGCATCGTCGGCAGGCTCAATGGTCAGATGGCGCGCCATTGGCGAATGGAGCGAGGCAACACCGTTGAGCTGCACGGCGCAATGCAATGCAGATATATCACTGAATCCGATAAGCCACTTTGGTGACTGACGGAAGGCTGAGAAGTCGAGACTGTCCAGCAAGTGGACACACCCGTAACCGCCACGACTGCAAAGGATGGCTCTTACTTCCGGGTCATCCATAGCCTCCTGCAGGTCGGTCAAACGCTGGCGTATGCTACCCGCATACTTCCCGTTTGCCGCATCGGCATGCTTGGCTATCGTAACCTTCAGTCCCCATTCCTCCAATCGTTCCTTCGCTCCTTTAAGCAGGGCTTTGTCAATCCTGCTTGCAGGGGAGACTATAACCACCTTATCGCCGCTCTTCAAGTACTGCGGCATTTCAATCTTTCCCGTCTTCATAAAACTGTCCTTTCAACACTGCAAAAGTAATAATTGCAGACAATTGCACAATATCAATACAACTATTTATTAAATATTTTGTTGTTTTGACCCAAAAATTTGTCATTTCGCTATCCCGTCAATTGATTCGCTCCGTAAACGGCTTCAAGCAATAAATATGTTTAGCGACATTTTGTTAGCAGATTTAATTATATTTCACTGTTTGGCGTATCTTTTGCATTCCATTTTGCGTTATATTTGCTAAAAAGCTATCACAATGAAACAAATAGAGAATTTTGAGCAGTTGACCTTGCATCTTAAGGGCATCGAGGAGAGAGCAAGAGTCGTCGTTGTCTGTCCCTACGACGGCAACACCAAGTATGCGGTGACGCGTGCCCTCGACGAGGGAATCGCCGATTTCATCCTTATAGGAGAGACCGACAAGATGAGAGCCGACGTCAAGTGGGATGAGTATGAGGGTCACGTCAGAATGGTCGACGAGGCAGACTGCAACGCTGCAGCCCGACTGGCCGTACAGATGGTCCGAGACGGCAAGGCCGACATCCTGATGAAGGGCATCATCAACACCGACAACCTGCTCAAGGTGATTCTCGACAAGGAGCATGGCCTCCTCCCGGCAGGAAGAGTGCTGACCCATCTCGCCGTGATGGACATCCCCACCTACAACAAGCTGCTCTTTGTCTCCGATGCAGCCGTGATACCTCGTCCGACGCTCGAGCAGCGCACGGCGATGATTCGCTACGCCATCGAGGCTTGCCACTCCTTCGGCATCGCTCAGCCAAAGATCTCCCTAATCCACTGTTCCGAGAAGGTTGGCGAGAAGTTCCCCCACACGCTGGACTACGTGAAGATAGTGGAGATGAGTCGCAAGGGCGAGTTTGGCAGTGCGACGATCGACGGACCGCTGGACGTGCGCACATCGTGTGAGAGCGAGAGTTGCCGCATCAAGGGGATTAACTCCCCGATTGGAGGAGATGCCGACGTACTCATCTTCCCGAACATCGAGTCGGGCAACACATTCTACAAAGCCGTTTCGCTCTTCGCCGGAGCCGAGATGGCAGGACAGCTGCTCGGCACCCTCTGTCCCGTGGTACTCCCCTCACGCAGCGACAGCGGCTTCACCAAGTACTACAGCGTTGCGATGGCGTGTCTGACATCTAAAGCACAGAAGATATGAAAAGAATACTAGCGATAAATCCCGGTTCGACCTCTACGAAGATTGCAGTGTATGACGACGAAACGCTTGTTATGGGCTGCTCCATAAAGCACAGCGTGGAGGAGCTCTCGTCACTCAACGGCGCGGAGGAGCACTATGAGTACCGCAAGCGACTCATTCTCTCCGAGCTGGAACGCCACAACATACCACTCCGCTTCGACGCAGTGATTGGTCGGGGCGGACTGGTAAAACCGATTGAGGGCGGAGTCTACGAGGTGAACGAGGCGATGCGTCGCGACACTATAGCAGCCAAGCGGCGTCACGCCTGCAACCTGGGCTGTCTGATTGCTGCCGAACTAGCCTCAATGATTGGTTGCCGGGCATTTATGGCTGATCCCGGTGTGGTGGATGAGATGTACGACATCTGCCATATCACAGGCTCTCCGCTGATGCCCCGCATCACTACATGGCATGCGCTGAACCAGCGTGCCATTGCCCGCCGTTACGCCCGTGAGCACGCCACCGACTATGAGCATCTTCGTCTGGTGGTATGTCACCTTGGCGGCGGCATCTCCATCGGCACTCACTGCGAGGGCCGTGCGGTCGACGTCAACAATGCCTTTGACGGCGAAGGCCCCTTCTCGCCCGAGCGTGCCGGAACACTCCCGACCGGAGCCCTGATTGACCTATGCTACAGCGGACGATTCACCAAAGAGGAGCTGAAGAGTCGCATCTCCGGTCATGCCGGACTAGCCGCCCATCTTGGTACGACAGATATGATAGAGATTGAGAAGCGGATTGCTGCGGGCGACAAGCATGCAGAGCAGGTGGTGGATGCCATGATCTATCAGACGGCCAAAGCCATCGGAGCAGCCGCCGTTCCCCTCTTCGGCCGTGTCGATGCCATTCTGCTGACAGGAGGCATAGCCCATTCCGCCTATGTCATTCCGCGTCTGACGCGCTACATAGAGCACATAGCCCCCGTCCACGTCTACCCCGGCGAGGATGAGCTTCTGGCTCTTGCCCAAAATGCAATAGGTGCCCTCGATGGTTCGCTGACGGTAAAGGAGTACAGGTAGTCGCGCCAAATTACCAAAC
>CAZKNB010000084.1:0-6745 GCA_964554075.1 uncultured Bacteroides sp. | reverse complement strand
ATCTTCAATACTGAAGACAATCCGTACTCCATGCTGAAGTATGCCACAGACGGACGGTTCTTGTCGGGCTTAACATCCATATAGTCGCGGAACTTCTTGTAGACCTCGTCCATACGACGCAATATCACCTTGTCTTTAGAGATAGCCTCAAGCTTCTCATAACTCATTCTTTCAAGCAACATGATTGGGTTGCCCTCAACCTCTTCCCAAAGTTCAGGGTCAAGGTCACGGAAAAGCTCCGTAGCCTCATAGTTCCACACCCACCAGATGTTTCGTGCTAACTCCGAGAGTTTTGTCAACTCCTCAGGAATGCGAGATTTTACATCAATCTGCTGCCAGACTGGTGTATTTACATTACTCACTCTAATTTTCATAATGTTAGTTTTATCCTAATTGTTATATTTTCATTCGCTCACACGTGCGGCTGCATGTCGCAAAGCCACGTCGTATGCTTGATAGTATTGGCTTATGAAATGCTTCCAAAGAGCCTTCTCGGCAATCTTTGCAGCATTGGCACGTACCTTCTCCTTCTCTCTGTCGCTCATGTCGCAATAGTAGATGACCGTCTCCTTCAGGTTCTCCGCAATATTGAAATAGTTGCTGTCGGAGCGGTGGAGCACCTCTACGCCGTCGTTTATGCCGCGATAGCCCTTCAGACTCTTCACCCAGAGGCCAAAGCCTGCGAGGTCGGTGGTCACTGTTGGCACGCGGAAGGCAACGCTCTCAAGCGGAGTGTAGCCCCACGGTTCGTAGTAGGATGCATAGATACTCAAGTCTTCGCCGAGAAGCACGTCGTAGTACTCCTTGTTGAAGATGCCATCCTTGCCGTCGAGGTAGCACGGAACGAAGATAACCTTCACCTTATCGTCGGCGCTGTTGTTCATTCCGAGGTAGTTCATCATGCCCATCACACGGTCGTTGTCCATGTCGTGGAGCCAGTGGGTGATGCAGGGGTGCTCCAGCGGAGTAGTAAACTTCTCCCTGCTCTTCATTCGGTCGATGAGATCCTGACGCGGCTCCTTGACCCATCCCGGCACCGTGATGTAGGCCAGTATATTCTTCTTCAAGCGATTGTCATGGCGAACGCGGTTGAGAGCCTCGATGAAGAGGTCGATACCCTTGTTCTTAAACTCATATCGGCCGCTTGTACCGATGATGATTGTATCGTTGTCCTGCAGGTTTGTTCCCAGCAGGTTGTTTGCTACGTTGAGCATCAGCGAACGTGCGCGCTTGCGTTTTCCGTCGAAGGTGCTGCCCTGCGGCACGAAGTTATCCTCGAAGCCGTTCCAGAGTATCACGTCGGCGGGGCGTTCCAGCAACTGACGGCACTCGCGGTCGGTGATTTCGCTCACCGTGGTGAAGCAGTCCACATAGTGTGCTGTCTGCTTCTCAATCGACTGCTTCGACTGCATATTAAGCTCCCCAGCCATCTGGTCGCCGTTGTAGCCGAACAGATAGTCGTAGAGCGGCTTGTTGTTGCCGGCGATTGAACGACCGATTGATGTGGCGTGAGTGGTGAAGATTGTTGCAATCTCCGGAACGACCGTACGCAGATAGAGTGCGCCGAGACCGGTCATCCACTCGTGAGCCTGATAGACCACCTTGTCGGTAGCTGTCAGATTGAAGCGGTAGAAGCTCTCCACCACGCGTCCCGCAGCGTAGGAGAACATTGAGGCCTCATCATAGTCGCCATAAGCGTGAAGAGAGTCCACCTGATAGTGGTCCCACAGTTCACTGTATATCTTGTTTTTCTCTGCAAAGAATGGCTGGAAGTCCACGAGGAAGACAATCGGTTTGCCCGGTATGTTCCATCGTCCCACCCTTATCGAAAGTCCATCGCTATGGAATGCGAATGCCTTCCAGTCGTGGAAGAGCGTGTCGGACTCAATGAAGAGAGGGTTCTCCTTACCAATCCAGAAGTCGGGTCCTATAAAAAATATTCTGTCGTGAAAGGCAGCTTCCAGGGTCTTCGCCCTTGTTGAAAGTACTGTATAGATGCCTCCAACTTTATTGCAGACCTCCCAGCTCGACTCGAATATATAATCGGGAATAAGCGTTTCTTCTTTAATCATATATACTATTTAGTCACTGTTAGAGACCACAAATGTATGGATTATTATTCGAAAATATATTAATCAAAAGTACAAAATACAGTTCAAATAGACAAAATTTTATATACAACCGACTATTATTGTTAAAAAGAAAGCCCGAAATTCCGTTTTGGAATGTCGGGCTTTCAAATCTAACTATTATTCGACATGTACTATATGAAGCCTTATGCAGTGAGTGCGCTACCGATAAGGAAGGTAGCAGCAAGTGCTACGATGGCGTAAAGCTCCGGGAATACGGCGAGGATCAGTGTGTTTCCAAAGACGTTGTGACCCTGACCGATGGCAGCGATACCATTAGCACAAACCTGTCCCTGACGGATGGCAGAGAAGAGACCTACAAGTCCGAGGGCGATACCAGCGCCGAGCACTGCGCAACCCTGGATTGCTGTGATGTCGGCAGTAAGGATGCCGAAGATGTTCTGAAACATGAAGTATCCGGCAAAGCCGTACAGACCCTGTGTACCAGGCATGGCTGTCAACACCAGGAAGTTACCGAAAGCTCCATCGTTCTTCTTCAAAGCGCCGATGGCTGCATTGCCGGCGATTGTCACTCCGTAAGCACTACCGATACCGGCCAAACCAATCATAATAGCTACGCCAATGTAGGCCAAAAACAAATTCATTTCCATAATATAAATCCTATTTTCTGTTTATTATTTCTTTTTACTAATATCTCATTTTTATTTCTCATTTCTGAAGGGCTTGTACTCCTTGCCGCCACCCGTGTAACCCGAATTCTTGAAGAACTCCACAAAGGTGAGTCGCATAGGGTGAACCATGGCGCCAAGCACATTCATAAAGATGTTGATTGAGTGACCTATCACGAAGATAAGTATCATCACAATCGGACCGAGCACGGCGTTGTCCGGACTCATTCCCGTCGCCAGACTGTTGAAGACTCCTGCCAGGATTCCTCCCGAAAGACCGAGTGCGAAGAGACGGACGTAGGAGAGTATATCGCCCAGCAGACCTGTCACCATGTTGTAGGTGTCCCAAAGGCCTAGTCCAATGTTGAGGAAGATGTTCTTCCCCGGACTGTTGAGCAGGAATATCAGCACGCAGGCAATGGCGAGGATAACCGTATGCACCACACCGCCCATCGGGAGTACCGACGGTGCAAGTGCTGCCACAGCCATCGAAACGAGGAGTATAATCCATCCGATGGTCGAGAGGGCATACTTGAATCCAAGCTGTATGGTCTGGTTGACCGCCTTAAGCACCATTCCGAAGAGTATCTGGATGACTCCGAGCACCAGTGAGAGCTGGAACATGTCGTTGTTGTCCATGAATATAGCCTCCTTCATGCGCTGCACGAACGGCCAGTTTAGGTCGTAGACGTTGGCTCCGAAGAATGTTCCCGTAAGGAATCCGCAGAAGAACGCCGACGCCGCCAGCACCTGTACGAGCGACAGGACAGAGCGCACCGTCTTAGAGAGCTTCTTGCTGCAGAGTCGGTAGGCAGTAGCGCCCACGAAGAGCAGCAGACCATAGCCCGAGTCGCCCAGACAGAGACCAAAGAAGATCATAAAGAATGGGGCGAAGAAGGGGGTCAGGTCAAGCTCGTTGTAGGTAGGCAGCATGTAGAGCTTACAGATTGCCTCGAACCACGAGAAGTAGCCCTTGTTGTTGAACTGGATAGGCACGTTGTCCTCCGGTGTCGGGTTGGAGAGCTCATAGTAGGCTCCGCTACCCTCAAGGAAGTTCTTCACGTTCTCCTCCTCGCGCACGGGCAACCAGCCCTCCAGCAACATCAGCTTCTCGTCGGCCACACGCTCCGTGTTGAGTTGCACCTTAGAGAACTCGATGTCGCTTCGCGCGCTCTTCAGGGCAGCCTCCAGCGATGGCAGCTCACCGTCGGCGATAGCCGTCAGTCGCTCCACGTTTGCAGCCTCCTCCTTTTCGAGGGCAGCACGCTGTTCGCCGAGGCTCTTGAGCGAAGCGGCAGGCAGACGCACCTGCTCGGCATCGAGCGAGAGCTCAACGTTGCTCTTTGTCACCGTGACGAAGTATATCTTCGAAGAGACATTGTTTACGATGATAGCATTAAACTCCTCCACCCATTTCTCGTCGAAGGCGCTTGCAGGGCAGCTGAAGAAGTTAACTACATATCCGGCGTCGGCCAGACGTGCCACGTCGGCTGGTTCAAAGTCGCCCCAGACCGAGAGAGCAGCCTCATCCTTGGCGATAGCCTGTGCCTGCTGTTGCAGGTGGCTGTTCTCGCCCTGCAGGTGCTCCACCTCGTCGAGCAGCTCCACTCCGCGCTTGGCGTCCGCTTCGGCTGTCGGCTTGGCATCCTTGCTGCGCAGCGACCCCAGCTGCTTGATGGCAGCGTTCAGTCGTCCCGTCAGCTTCAGCTGAGCCTGCAGTTCGGCAGAGTCGGCAGCGCCCTGCTGGCGTTCAGCCACATGGACGACACCCAGCTCGCGCAGCTTCAGCAGAAACTCCTCATAGTCCTTATAGTAAGAGAGCAGAGTGAGCTTTTTCATTTTACTAATCATACAGCCTCCTCCTTTCTTTTCTCTTGATGCGACTTCATAATCTTCTGTGATGATTTTGACAGATTCTCCTCATCCTCCATGAAGCGTTTAATCTTGCGCAGGGCATCCTGATAGCCCGGTATCTGTACCTTCTCGAAGAGGTTAACCTTCTGAGTGGTCTTCTTGCGGGCATGCTCCAGGAGTCCCAGCTTGGCAATGACGAACTCGCGTTCGACAGCCGTGTTGGCCAGCTCCTTGAGCAGGAAGATGCCGTCGGCATACCATTTCGGGGCGTTGAAGAGGCTGAAGGGAGTGATGGCGAACTCCACGCTCTCGAGCACGGGGACGCGTACACCCGCAATCTTCCTCACACCCATCTTCACGTCGTCCACCTTGACGAGCGAGGCATCAAACTCGCTCCACAGGGCAAACATCGCTTCATAGTTCTGAATCTGACTCTCCAATCTCACCTCAAGCTCATTCACCTCAGCCTTGCTGCGCTTCACCTCCATGCGCAGTGCACTCTCCTTATTCTTAATGATAGGGAGCGTACGCACACGGACCTTCAGTTGCTTCTCCAACTGCTGAAGTGAGGTCTTGTTATATTGAAATTTTATAGCCATTTATTCTCTCGATAGTTGTTATTTGTTTGACGGCCAATACTGGTCTACGAGTTCCTTCTTGATGTTCACCTCCTCGGGGCGGAAATACTTGCCGAAGAGCGACCAAGCCACGTCGAGCATCTCCGTTGTGTTGAGGTTGACGTCGATGGCCAGCAGCTGGTTGGAGTAGTCCTTCGCGAAGGCGAGTGTACGCTCGTCGTAGTTGGTCAGGTCGAAACCATTCTCCATCTTTGTCTTGGCGTTGGCAGCGTCGGCGTAGAGTCGTACGGCTGCATTCATCACCTGCGGATGGTCCTTACGTGTCTTCTTTCCGCTGACAAGCTGTTTCAGACGAGAGAGTGAACGGAACGGATCGACGATGACCTTACCTATGTCGCTGTCGCGGCGCAGGAAGAGCTGACCCTCGGTGATGTAACCCGTGTTGTCAGGCACAGCGTGTGTGATATCTCCGCCGGAGAGTGTTGTCACGGCGATGATGGTGATTGAACCGCCCGTAGGGAACTGCACCGCCTTCTCGTAGATCTTTGCCAGGTCGGAATAGAGTGAACCAGGCATAGAGTCCTTCGACGGAATCTGATCCATACGGTTTGACACGATTGAGAGCGCGTCGGCGTAGGATGTCATATCGGTCAGCAGTACGAGCACCTTCTCGTTCTTCTCCACAGCGAAGTATTCGGCAGCAGTCAGCGCCATATCGGGGATAAGCAGACGCTCGACAGGCGGATTCTCCGTAGTATTCACAAAGCTGACGATGCGGTCGAGCGCACCGGCGTTTGAGAAGACATTCTTGAAGTAGAGGTAGTCATCGTTGGTCATACCCATACCGCCAAGGATAATCTTGTCGGTCTCGGCACGCAGAGCCACGTTGGCCATCACCTGGTTGAATGGCTGGTCTGGGTCGGCGAAGAACGGTATCTTCTGTCCTGACACCAGCGTATTGTTGAGGTCGATACCTGCAATACCTGTAGCGATAAGTTCGGATGGCTGTTTACGGCGCACGGGGTTAACCGACGGACCACCAATCTCCACCTCCTGGCCCTCAATCTCGGCACCGCCGTCGATTGGGTCGCCAAAGGCGTTGAAGAAGCGTCCTGCCAGCTGCTCGCTGACCTTCAGCGTAGGCGCCTTACCAAGAAAGACAACCTCCGCATTGGTCGGGATACCCTCGGTACCCTCAAACACCTGCAACGTCACGTCGTCGCCGGCAATCTTAACCACCTGTGCCAGCTTGCCGTTGACCGTTGCCAACTCGTCATAACCAACGCCCTCAGCCTTCAGTGAGCAGGTAGCCTTGGTGATCTGAGTAATCTTAGTATATATCTTTTGAAAAGCTTTTGTCGCCATTTCTATATCTCTTTATTATTGGTTTACTTTTTAATAGCTCTCTCTGCCACAAGCTCAGCAAGCTGTTTGCGGAACTCCTCATACTTCTCAGACTTATACTGCGAGTAGTTCATCTGCTTGCAGATGTTAATCATTCGCTTGAAGTAGTCCATCACCTCGTTGAAGTTCTCAAACTCGAAGTCGGTGCGGC
>CAZKNB010000083.1:0-6810 GCA_964554075.1 uncultured Bacteroides sp. | reverse complement strand
AGGATAAGAATGCTGCTTTTGAGTTTTGCGACGCCGACTACTTCCTCGCATACAATGAGAAGGGCGAGATTGTGGGCCGCGTGGCAGCCATCATCAACAACCGCGCCAACGAAAGGTGGGGCAAGAAGGATGTTCGCTTCGGATGGATTGACTTTATCGACGATATCGAGGTGAGCTCCGCACTGCTCAAGACTGTGGAAGAGTGGGGCAAGGAGCGCGGAATGACCCATATCCAGGGACCGCTCGGATTCACCGACTTCGACGCCGAGGGTATGCTCGTCGAGGGATTCGACCAGCTCAGCACAATGGCGACAATCTATAACTTCCCCTACTATCCGCAGCATATGGAGAAGCTCGGCTACGAGAAGGATGCCGACTGGGTGGAGTTTAAGATCTATATCCCCGATGGAATTCCCGAGAAACATAAGAGAATATCTGATATCATTCAGAAGAAATATAACCTGAAGATTAAGAAGTATTCATCAAACAAGAAGATTGCCCAGGATTATGGCCAGGAGATCTTCGACCTGATGAATGAGGCTTACGCACCTCTCTACGGCTATTCATCACTCTCTCAGGGACAGATTGAGCAGTACATCAAGATGTACCTCCCGATCGTGGACTTGAGAATGGTGACCCTGATCACCGATCAGGAGGATAAGCTGGTGGCTGTCGGCATCTCTATGCCGTCGCTCTCGGAGGCTCTGCAGAAGGCGCATGGCAAGTTGATGCCATTCGGCTGGTTCTATCTGCTGAAGGCGCTCTTCATGAAACATCGCGCAAAGATGCTCGACCTGCTGCTCGTGGCTGTCAAGCCGGAGTATCAGAACAAGGGCGTCAACGCGCTCCTCTTCTCCGACCTTATCCCCGTCTACAAGGAACTGGGGTTCGAGTATGCGGAGAGCAACCCCGAGCTGGAACTCAACGGAAAGGTACAGGCTCAGTGGGAATATTTCAAGACCGAGCAGCATAAGCGCCGCCGCGCCTTCGTAAAAGAGATTAAGTAACGAAGAACACAAATAAGATTTTTATCAGAATGGAAGAGGAGAACAGACTGGACCTGATCGAAAACCCGGTGGAATATACCGACGAGAATATTCGTACACTGAGTGGCATAGAGCATGTGCGACTACGCCCCGGTATGTATATCGGTAAACTGGGCGACGGTTCGCACCCCGAGGATGGTATTTACGTGCTTCTGAAGGAGGTCATCGATAATAGTATCGACGAGTTTCGCATGAATGTCGGCAAGAAGATTGAGATTACCGTTGAGGATAATCTGCGTGTGTCGGTGCGCGACTATGGACGAGGCATCCCGCAGGGTAAGCTGATCGAGGCGGTCAGCGTGCTCAACACGGGTGGTAAGTATGACAGCAAGGCCTTCAAGAAGAGCGTCGGTCTGAATGGTGTCGGCGTGAAGGCGGTCAACGCTCTGAGTGCCGACTTCAAGGTGATGAGCTTCCGCGACGGAAAGGTGCGCGCAGCCGAGTTTGCCAAGGGTGTGCTTATCTCCGACGAGACAACGGATACGACCGAGGAGAATGGTACGTATGTCTACTTCGAACCCGATAATACTCTCTTCGCCGACTATTCGTTCCGACCGGAGTTTATCGAGACGATGCTCCGCAACTATACATATCTGAACACGGGACTCGCCATCTGGTATAACGGACAGCGCATCATCTCGCGCAACGGACTCGAGGATCTGCTCAACGACAATATGACCTCTAATGGTCTCTACCCGATTGTTCACCTGAAGGGTGACGACATCGAGATTGCCTTCACACATACGGGACAGTATGGCGAGGAGTACTACTCATTCGTCAACGGTCAGCATACGACTCAGGGCGGTACGCACCAGAGTGCCTTCAAGGAGCACATAGCACGTACCATCAAGGAGTTCTACAACAAGAATATGGACTATACCGACATCCGCAACGGACTGGTGGCTGCAATAGCAGTCAACGTTGAGGAGCCGATATTCGAGAGTCAGACCAAGGTTAAGCTTGGTTCGACCAATATGTCGCCCGACGGAGTGACTGTCAATAAGTTCGTGGGCGACTTCATCAAGCAGGAGGTGGACAACTACCTGCATAAGAATGCCGACGTGGCTGAGGTGATGCTCCAGAAGATTCAGGAGTCTGAGAAGGAGCGTAAGGCCATAGCGGGTGTCACTAAGCTGGCGCGCGAGAGGGCCAAGAAGGCAAACCTCCACAACCGTAAGCTGCGCGACTGCCGCTACCACATGAACGACGCCAAGGGAAAGGAGCAGGAGATGGAGTCGTGTATCTTCATCACCGAGGGTGACTCTGCCAGCGGATCTATCACAAAGAGCCGCGATGTGAACACTCAGGCGGTGTTCAGCTTGCGTGGTAAACCGCTCAACTCCTACGGACTGACCAAGAAGGTGGTCTACGAGAACGAGGAGTTTAACCTCCTTCAGGCGGCACTCAACATCGAGGATGGCATTGAGGGACTGCGCTACAACAAGGTGATTGTGGCTACCGATGCCGATGTAGACGGAATGCATATCCGCCTGCTGCTCATCACCTTCTTCCTGCAGTTCTTCCCCGATCTGATTAAGAAGGGTCACGTCTACATCCTGCAGACACCGCTCTTCCGTGTGCGCAACAAGAAGAAGACGCTCTACTGCTACACCGAGGAGGAGCGCGTCAACGCCATAAAGGAGCTGAGTCCCAATCCGGAGATTACGCGATTCAAGGGTCTCGGTGAGATCTCGCCCGACGAGTTCCGCCATTTCATCGGCAAGGATATTCGCCTGGAGCAGGTGACGCTGCGCAAGACAGATGCCGTCAAGGAGCTGCTGGCGTTCTACATGGGCAAGAACACCATGGAGCGTCAGGGCTTTATCATCGACAATCTGGTGATTGAGGAGGATCCGGCACAGGACTGACTTTGAACAATTAACGAAACTGTATTATTATAATAAGAGATGAGAATAGCTGTCTTTCCAGGGAGTTTCGATCCCTTTACCAAGGGCCACGAGTCGGTGGTGCGACGTGCACTGACCTTTATGGATGAGGTCGTCATCGGCGTTGGCGTCAACGAGGGCAAGAAGACGATGTTCAGCCTTGAACGTCGACTGGAGATGATACGCACTCTCTATCGCAACGAACCGCGTGTGAGGGTCGAGGCATACGACACACTGACTGTCGACTTTGCCCGAAGCGTGGGTGCTGAGTTCATGGTGCGCGGAATACGCTCCGTGAAGGACTTTGAGTATGAGGAGTCGATAGCCGACATCAACCGCCAGCTGGCTGGGATTGAGACCATTCTGCTCTTCACTGAACCTGAGCTGAGCAGCGTGAGCTCGTCGGTTGTACGTGAGCTTATCGGCTACAATAAGGATGTTAGTATCTTCCTGCCCGAGGGCATGGACATAAATAGGAAAGAATGATGAAAAGATTGACATATACACTGCTTCTGATGCTGACCGCAATGGGTGCCGCAGCACAGGGTTACGGGTCGGACGCCATGCGCAAACTGCAGATGGCGGAGTTTGCCATCGCGCGTTTCTACGTTGATTCGGTCGACGAGAAGCGACTGGTCGACGAGGCTATCATTAAGATGCTGTCACAGCTCGACCCACACTCCACCTACTCAAGCGCTGAGGAGGTGAAGAAGCTGAACGAGCCTTTGCAGGGTAACTTTGAGGGTATCGGAGTGCAGTTCCAGATGGTTGAGGATACGCTTATGGTCATTCAGCCCGTGAGCGGAGGACCATCGGAGAGGGTAGGCATCCTGGCGGGCGACCGCATCACTGCTGTCAACGATACCGCAATCGCAGGAGTGGGCATGAACACCGACGCCATCATGAGTCGTCTTCGTGGTCCGAAGGGTACGAAGGTGGCACTCACCGTGGTGCGCCGTGGCATAAAGGATAAGCTCATCTTCAATGTCACTCGCGACAAGATACCTATCTACAGCATGGATGCTCACTATATGATTGACTCGAAGGTGGGCTACGTGCGCCTGAACCGCTTTGGCGCAACTACAGCCGAGGAGTTCTCGCAGGCTGTCAGAGAGCTTAAGAAGCATGGAATGCGCGACCTCATACTCGACCTTCAGGGCAATGGCGGCGGATATCTAAATGCAGCAATCGATATAGCCAATGAGTTTCTCGACAGTCGTCAGCTCATCGTCTACACCGACGGACGCTCATCGAAGCGCAGCGATTTCATCGCCGTGGGCGACGGCACAATGAAGAAGGGACGCCTCGTGGTGCTTGTCGACGAGTATTCGGCTTCGGCAAGCGAGATTCTCAGCGGTGCCATCCAGGATTGGGACAGAGGAGTGATTGTCGGTCGTCGTACGTTCGGCAAGGGACTCGTGCAGCGCCCTATCGACCTGCCCGACGGCTCAATGATCCGTCTCACCATCTCCCGCTACTATACACCTGCGGGACGATGCATCCAGAAGCCATACGACACAACAGCCGACACTCAGCGTGAGGTGGTCGACGGCAAGGACAACAAGTTGAACTATCAGAAGGACCTCATCGAGCGCTACAACCGCGGCGAGATGGTCAATGCCGACAGCATCCACTTCCCCGACTCGCTGAAGTGTCAGACCAAACGACTGATGCGCACGGTCTATGGAGGTGGTGGCATTATGCCCGACAGCTTCGTGCCTGTCGACACTACAGCCTACACCGACTTCCACAAGAACATCGTGGCAAAGGGAATAGTAAATAAATATGTAACCAGATATATTGACGTCAACAGAGCGACGCTGAACAACACCTATAAGAACTTCGACGCCTTCAATGAGCGATTCGTCATCGCGGATGAGATGATGGAGGAGCTTGTCGGCATGGCTCGCGAGGAGAAGGTGGAGTGTGACGAGCAGCAGCTGGCCACAGCCACACCACTTATCAAGGTGCAACTCAAGGCACTCATAGCCCGCGACTTGTGGGGTACGAGCGAGTTCTATCAAGTGATGAATAGCACCGACAACTCTGTGATGCGCGCACTCACCATCTTGAAGAACGGAGACTACGAGAGAATATTGTCAATTGCTAATGGAGATTGATTATGAAGCGACTTGTGGACTACAACAGGTGTACCGAGTGCGAACAGTGTCCGAAGGCTGCCGAGGGTAGGATTGTCTACCGTCATCTGGAGCGCGGACGCCACTTCCCTGCCGATAAGTGTACGCAAAACTTCATCCTGCTCGTTCTTGAGGGAGAGATCCTTATCAATAGTCAGGAGTATCCGGGAGAGACTCTCTACGGAGGACACATCGTGCTTCAGGCGATAGGCTCAAAGGTTGAGCTTCTGGCGCTGACCGACGTGGAGTATATCATCTACTGGTTCAATGAACTGCCGAAGATCTGCGAGACCCGCTTCTCGGAGATAATGGACAATCAGGAGGCTCCGCTGACCTACTCTCCGCTGACCATGACACGCAAGCTGGCCAGCTTCCTTGAGGATCTGCGAGAGTATCTTGTCGAGGGAATGTCGTGCGGTGCATACGTGGAGCTGAAGAGCAAGGAGCTGGTCTTCCTGCTGACAACCTACTATCCGCTGCCGCAGCTGCGCACCTTCTTCTATCCTATAAGCAGTTACACCGAGGGCTTCCACTACTTCGTGATGAAGAATTATGAGGCTGTGAAGAATGTCGAAGAGTTTGCCCATCTGGGTGGATACAGCGTGACAACCTTCCGCCGCCTCTTCAAGAATATGTATGGTGTGCCGGTCTATGAATGGATGCTCGACCGTAAGCGTGAGGGAATACTCAATGACCTTCAGAACTCGCATGAGCGTATCGGTGAGATCAGTAAGCGCTATGGCTTCGACACGATGTCCCACTTCGCCCACTTCTGCAAGTCCTCTTTCGGCGATACTCCGCGCGCCCTCCGCACGAAGTTTGCCAACGGAGAGCGCATCGAAGTTATTCAGCAGAAATAGTTTAAGCGATTTCCGCTTAAACTATTCCATAAAATCTTTTCGGCTTAGTTCTTAAAGCTGTGGATTGGTGCCGGGATGCGGCCCTTGCGATTGACGAAGGGGCTGCAGTCGAACTGATTGACAGGCATGATTGGTGCATGTCCGAGAAGACCACCAAACTCAACACTCTCGCCCACACCCTTGCCGATGACCGGTATGATGCGCACAGCTGTTGTCTTCTGGTTCACCATTCCTATGGCACTCTCGTCGGCAATGATTCCGGCGATTGTGGTTGCCTTGGTGTCGCCGGGGATGGCAATCATGTCGAGACCTACCGAACATACGCAGGTCATTGCCTCCAGCTTCTCTATGTTGAGGGCGCCGCACTCCACGGCGTCAATCATTCCCTGATCCTCGCTGACGGGGATAAAGGCACCGCTCAGTCCGCCTACGTAGGATGATGCCATCACTCCGCCCTTCTTCACCTGGTCGTTCAGCAGAGCCAGTGCAGCCGTTGTTCCCGGAGCACCTGCGCGCTCCAGTCCAATCTCCTGAAGGATGTCTGCCACGCTGTCGCCGATGGCTGGGGTAGGAGCAAGCGAAAGGTCGATGATTCCGAAGGGGACGCCCAGACGAGCCGAAGCCTCCTGAGCCACCAGCTGACCTACACGAGTAATCTTGAACGCTGTGCGCTTGATGGTCTCGCAGAGCACCTCGAAGCTGGCTCCGCGGATGGAGCTAAGCACATGTTTCACTACACCCGGACCGCTGACACCAACGTTGATGATGGCGTCGGCCTCACTCACTCCGTGGAAGGCACCAGCCATGAATGGGTTATCATCGGGCGCATTGCAGAGAACAACCAGCTTGGCACAACCCAGCGAGTCCTTCTCCTTGGTTG
>CAZKNB010000082.1:3217-6823 GCA_964554075.1 uncultured Bacteroides sp. | reverse complement strand
GGATGCTTGCCATGTTGAAGCCAGGACCTGCGTGGCTGTGGTACTGGATTACGATGTCCGGGTGTGCCGCCTTGATGTTTGCCACAATCTTGCCGAGCGATGCCGGACGGCCGATGCCAGCCATATCCTTGATACAGATCTCGTCTGCACCGAGCTTGATGAGCTCGAGAGCCATGTTGGTGTAGTATTCAACTGTGTGGATTGGTGAGTGGGTGATGCAGAGCGAACACTGCGAAATCATTCCAGCCTCCTTGGCGTAGCCGATTGACGGGGCGATGTTGCGGATGTCGTTGAGTCCGCAGAATGTGCGTGCGATGTCGGTGCCCTGTGCCTTCTTCACTTTGTAGAAGAGACGGCGAACGTCCGATGGAACGGGGCTCATGCGGAGTCCGTTGAGGGCGCGGTCGAGCATGTGGGTCTGGATGCCTGCCTCGTGGAAAGGCTTAGTCCATTCGCGGACGGCTTTGTTAGGATTCTCGCCGAACAGAAGGTTAACCTGTTCGAATCCTCCACCGTTTGTCTCAACACGTGCGAAGCATCCCATCTCTACTATAGCGGGAGCCACCTTTACAAGCTGGTCTACGCGGGGTACATACTTACCGGCACTCTGCCACATGTCCCTGAACACCAGGCTGAATTTAATCTCTTTTTTCATTGTGTAGCTATGTTTTTCTTTTCTGATTCTGTTCTTTTTCCAGTTCTCGTTATGCAGTTACATCTTCTCAATGTTGGTGATGCGACCCTTGTTGTGGGTGACAACATTGACGGCGGCTGTGATGGCTGCCACTACATTGCTCGGTATGGGTGCCGGAGCTTTACTGCGTTTGGGCTGTGCTGCCTCCTCGGGTGGGGCGTAACGGTTGACAAGCGCTATGAGAAGCTTGCCTAAATTAATGACTATGAGCAGGATGATGAAGACTGTCACCATTCCCACAACCATTAATATTAATGCGGTATTAAGATTTTCCATCTTACGTTTAGTGTATTAATTAGTATTATTTTCTAAGTGGGCTGCGACTGCTGGAGTGCGCAGCTCCGAAAAAGCTCCCGAAAGTAGTAATAAATCATAAAATATATGAACATCTTTTTGATAAAAAAATCTAAGAACGGACGTTTTTTGTTTTTCTGCTCTGTTTTGCCGATGTTTTGTTCGGGTATACAACGAAGAGAGGCTGCGCCATAAATGAATATGACGCAGCCTCTTGTAAAGTCATTCTCTAAATAGAAGCAGACCGGCTTCTGATTACTCAGCAGCAGCCTCAGTAGCCTCAGCCTCAGCGGCAGGAGCCTCCTCAGCAGCAGCCTCTGCAGCGGCAGCAGCCTTTGCAGCCTCTTCAGCAGCCTTCTTCTCAGCCAATGCCTGAGCCTTAGCCTCGTTGATCTTCTTCTCAGCCTCGAGACGAGCCTTAGCGGCAGCCTTCTTAGCCTCCTCATCCTTAGCCTTGAGAGCCTCGAGTCCGCTCTGCTTGTTGTTCTTCCAAGCCTCGAACTTAGCCTCTGCCTCAGCCTCACCGAATGCGCCCTTAGCAACACCGCCAAGAAGGTGCTTCTTCATGTAAACGCCCTCGCGTGAGAGGATGTTGCGTACAGTGTCAGTTGGCTGTGCACCAGTCATAACCCAGTACAATGCGCGCTCGAAATTCAAATCTACTGTAGCAGGATTGGTGTTAGGGTTGTATGTACCAATCTTCTCTGTAAACTTACCATCACGTGGTGCTCTGCTGTCTGCAATTACAATTGAGTAGAAAGCGTAGCTCTTACGGCCACGTCTCTGCAATCTGATTCTAGTTGCCATTTCTTTAAAATGTATTTTTAATTAATGATTTGAATATGCTATTAACCCGTAATAGCGGCGCAAAAGTAGTGATTCCTTTCGGTTCGTGCAACTATTTAACTGATTATTTGACTTTTCCTAACAAAAAAGCCTCGCGCTACATCGGATGGGAGAGCCTTGCGATGCCTCAAAAAAAGAGCCTCGCTCCATCTCTTTTGAGGGAGAGGGGCGAGGCTCATGCTTGTATAATCAAACCTTTACACGATGCCTTGTGCCATCATGGCGTGTGCCACCTTCATGAATCCGGCGATGTTGGCGCCCTTGACGTAGTTGATGTAACCGTCGGGCTGTGTGCCATACTTCACGCACTGGTTGTGGATGCCGTGCATGATGGTATGCAACTTCTCGTCGACTTCGGCAGCGCTCCAGCTGAGGTGCATGGCGTTCTGTGACATCTCGAGTCCGGATGTTCCTACGCCGCCTGCGTTGACAGCCTTGCCAGGAGCATACATAATCTTGTTCTCAATGAAGAGGTCGATTGCCTCAGGCGTACATCCCATGTTTGAGATCTCGCCTACACAGAGAACCTTGTTGGCGATGAGCTGGCGTGCGTCGTCGCCGTTGAGCTCGTTCTGGGTTGCACATGGCAGAGCGATGTCCACCTTAGCCTCCCATGGACGTTTGCCGGCGATGAACTTAGCACCCGGGAACTCGTCTGCGTATGGAGCTACTATATCGTTGCCGCTTGCGCGAAGCTCAAGCATGTAGTCAATCTTCTCACCGCTGATGCCGTCAGGATCGTAGATGTATCCGTCGGGACCAGAGATGGTGACAACCTTCGCACCAAGTTCGGTTGCCTTGAGAGCTGCGCCCCAAGCCACGTTTCCGAAGCCGGAGATTGCAACTGTCTTACCCTTGATGCTGTTGCCGCTGTTCTCGAGCATCTCGTTGACGAAGTAGAGACCGCCGAAGCCTGTTGCCTCCGGGCGAACGAGTGAACCGCCGAACTCAAGACCCTTGCCGGTGAATGTTCCGGTGAACTCGCGGGTCAACTTCTTATACATACCGAACATGTAACCAACCTCACGTCCGCCTACGCCTATATCGCCTGCAGGTACATCCATGTCGGGACCGAGATGACGCCAGAGCTCAAGGATGAATGCCTGGCAGAAGCGCATGATCTCTGCATCGCTCTTTCCGCGCGGTGAGAAGTCTGAACCACCCTTTGCGCCGCCCATAGGCAGTGTGGTGAGGGCATTCTTGAATGTCTGCTCGAAGCCGAGGAACTTGAGGATTGAGAGGTTTACTGATGCGTGGAAACGTATACCGCCTTTGTAGGGGCCAATGGCGTTGTTGAACTGAACGCGGTAGCCGAGGTTGGTCTGAACCTCACCCTTGTCGTCAACCCAAGTGACACGGAAGGTGAATACACGGTCCGGCTCTACCAGACGCTCGATGATCTTAGCTTTTTCAAACTCTGGATGCTGGTTGTAGATCTCTTCGATGGAGATAAGAACCTCTTTCACGGCTTGCAGATACTCTGACTCGCCAGGGTGCTTTGCCTCAAGTGAGGACATGATTTTTTGAATGTTCATAATATGCTTCGTTTAAAAGGTTGTTAAATCAATATTAGTGATAAAATGTCACATTGTTGTAGTGCAAATGTAGTGTTTAATTGGATTCAACAATAAGAAAAGCATAAAATTTTCGATTCAAAATGATAAAATGTCAGATTAGGCTAAAATTTGCAAAGCAGAGATGACAAAAAAAAGAGGCGCCAAGGCGCCTCTTACTATCTAATGCATTATTTATAGCATATATCTTTATACTTT
>CAZKNB010000082.1:0-3117 GCA_964554075.1 uncultured Bacteroides sp. | reverse complement strand
ATTTATTCTTCTCCGAGATCTGGCTTCGTGAAGTGGAACTTGTCGGCAGGGATCTCCTTTACGACGACATCCTTATTCTTCTTATATCTGTTCAGCAGTTTGTTGTACTCCTTCTCCAGCTTCACCTTCTTGATGTTGAAGTAAATCATGCAGGTACTGTTCTTCTGGCCGTACTCCTTCTCGACGAACTCCTTCAGCTCGTAGCTGTACATCTCGCGGGTAGGGAGGAAGCCCTTGCTGTCGAGCGATACGCTGTCGAGAAGATGGATGTTGGTGTGGTAAACGACTGTGTCGACAAACGACGCTGCCAGACCGAAGGCATAGACCTTCTTGTCCTCGTTCTTGTTTTCACTCTTCTTTGACTTTGAGAATGATGACATTGCAGTCAGCATGAGCATCGCTGCAAGCACTACTTTCATGTGTTTCATATCCTTATGTAATATGTGTATTGTTTTTTATTTGTTACCTTTCTTTTTCAGTCCCTTATAGACAACGAACGCAATGACGATGACAACTACTGCTGCGATAATCAGTCCGAGTTCGTGGCTATACTTGTTGACCTGCTCCAGAAGCTGCTCCTCGGTCTCGATTCCGGGTACAGTGGAGAGGTAGTAGCCGATGGCGGCAAGTACAGAGTTCCATACGCCTGCACCGAGAGTGGTGTAGAGCAGGAAGGTGGAGAGCTTCATGCGTGCCAGTCCCGCAGGTATTGAGATAAGCTGACGAACGGCGGGCACCAGTCGGCCAACGAATGTCGAGATTGCTCCGTTCTTGTCGAAATACTCCTCGGCGTGCTGCACCTTAGCCTCGTCAATCAGGCAGATGTGTCCGAGACGGCTGTTGGCAAACTTGTAGATGAGCGGACGGCCCAGCCAGCGCGAAAGCAGATAGTTGATGAGTGCGCCGATGTTTGCGCCGATTGTGGCAAACAGCACCACCAGATAGACGTTCAGCTCGTTGCTTACTGCTGCTTTATAGGCAGCGGGCGGCACGACAACCTCCGAAGGGAAGGGGATGAACGAGCTCTCGATGGCCATAAGTATCGTAATAGTCCAATAGTTCAGGTGATCAAGACACCATTGTATGAAGGCTACAGATTCCATTTATATAATATATATGTGTACTTTGTATGTCGTTATTGATTGTTTACTCTCCTTTTTTGTTCTTCTCCTCCTGTTCGATTCTGAGCATCTTCTCTGCGTCGGTTAGCATGGCGCGGAACTCGTCGAAGCTTGGCTTCTCCTTGCTCAGCTGTTCGCAGGCCTCGCAGTAGAGGTGGTAGGCTTCGGTCGGCTTCACCTTGACAGATGCGTTCTTGTTGTAGCGGCAGAAGTTCTTTAGGTCGCAGAGCAGCAGGAAACAGCGTGCTGCCGATGCCAGAACTGAAGGGTTGTAGTTCAGCTTCCTTACGATGATCATGAATACCCTGATCGACTCGTCGAGCATGTTGTGCTCGTTGAGAGCCTCCGAAAGGGCAACGATGTCGTCGAACTCAGCCTCGTCCTCAATCATCTTCTGCGATTCCAGAATGATGGCTGAAACCTTCTCCTGCTTGTCGCAGGCGATGTAGACGTTCAGTGCGGTCATTATCACGGTGATGTCCGTCTTGTTGTCCTCCACAATCCTGTCGCAGATCTCTACCGCCCTCTCTCCGTGTCCCGTCTCAGCAAGGCTTACGGCGTAGTTCAGATAGATTTCGTCGAGAAACATCTCAATCTCCGGGTCATCATCGCGCATCTCGATGGCCTTCTCAAACTCCTTGCAAGCCTCTTCGTGCTCCTCCAGACTGTTGTGGCAGAAGCCGAGGAAGGCGTGTCCGGCGTTCTCGATGATTCCGTGGTACTCGATGGCCTTATGGAAAGCCTCTTTGGCCTTGTCGTAGTTCTCGAGCTCCATAAATGCGTTACCCATTACGGCGTAGGCGGAGCCATTCTCCTCGTTGGCAGCGATGGCGAACTCACATGCTTCGATGCTCTCCTTGAAGTCGCCGGCAGCGTGGTGACACTGAGCAATCTTGAGCCATACGTTGTCGTTGTATGGATCCTCGTCGATTATCTTGTTGAAGAGTTCTATAGCCTTCTCCGTGTCGTTGAGGTTGGCGTAGGTGTCTGCCATCAGTATGGTGAAGGCTTTGTTGTCGCCGTAGAGATTCTCTACGCTCTCCAGCCACTTCAATGCCTGATGGAAGAAGCCCATGTTGTTGAAAACCTCAGCGATACATGAAACAACGTTGCGCGCCTGCTTATCGCTCGGACTGAGTCGGTCGAGCATCTTCTCTGCGTCGCTCAGCTTACCCTCATTGAGCAGAATCTCCATGTTGAGGATAATGACGTCGGCAGAGTCGGTCTCCTTGATCTCGGCAGCCACCTGTTTAGCCTCGGGCAGATTGTTTCTGTCGAGCGCGTTGTAGGCCAGCTCAATCAGCAGCTCCGTGTCGTCGGGGTGCAGACCGAGTCCGTAGTCAATCAGCTTTTTAGCCTCATCGATTTGTTGATTGAGATTGTAATATTTAAGCATGTCGATAATCTCCTCGACATCCAGATAGAGGTACGAGCCGCTTTCAAGAGCAGACTCAAAAGCTGAAATCTGCTCCTTTATAGCGTCGTTGTTGGCATCGCCACTTCCGTGTTTCATTTTCTTCAGATAGCTATTATTTATTAATCTTGCCCCAAGTATCCTTCAAGCCCACTGTGCGGTTGAAGATAAGGTGGTCGGGGGTTGAATCCTTGTCGATGTTGAAGTAACCGATACGCTGGAACTGGAGGTATGACATGTTGGGCAGACCCTTCACGAACTTCTCCACGTAGCAGTTTGTCAGCACGCTGAGAGAGTCGGGGTTGATCATCTCCTTCATGGCCTCGAGAGCGTCGCAGCCCTTAGCCTCGCGGATTGCAGCCATCTCGTCGCGTGGGTTCTCCACCTTCCAGAGACGGTCGTAGAGGCGTACCTCGGCAGGCAGACAGTGGTTGATGCTGAGCCAGTGGAGGGTACCCTTCACCTTGCGGTTGGCACCAGACATGCCACTCTTGCTCTCCGGGTCATACTCGCAGTAGACCTCGGTCACGTTGCCCTCGTCGTCCTTCTTGCAGCCTGTACACTTCACGATGTAGGCATTCT
>CAZKNB010000081.1:0-6842 GCA_964554075.1 uncultured Bacteroides sp. | reverse complement strand
GGGGTTGCCTAGGGGAAGGACACGGGAGAGATCCTTGGTCTCGCTCACACTGCTGTTGGGCGTGAAGCTGCCATTGGCGCCTGTTTCGCCTTCAGAGTTCGCCACGGTTGCCACAACGGCATTGAGACGCCAGTTGTAGTCGGCGGACTCGAAACGCTCTGTCGCTACGCCCCAGCAACTGAGGTCGGTGCCTACTAGCGCCCAGCGGGAGAGGGGAGCGAGGCAGTTGAGGAAGGTGCCTGCCACCGCTGCCTTGGTACTGCTGCCGGTCAGTATGATGCCCTGACTGATGTTCAGGTTCGTGCCACTTCCGATCAGCGACTTGCTGAAGGTGAGCGTGCGGTTGTCGGCGCTGCGGTTAGAGCCGTAGGTGAGTGTGGCGTATGGTGCATCTGCCTCCACGTAGGCCGTCGGGGCAACGAGCGACGCCAGAAGCTGGCTGTCGGCAAAGGTGCCGCCTGTGTTGTAGCGGAGGTCGATAATCAAGGTCGATATTCCTTGCTGGGCGAAGTAGTTGGAGGCTTCGCGCAGCTGGTTGGCGTATTTCTCGCTATCTTCGGCTGTACCGGAGGTAAAGCTGTTGTAGAGCAGATAGCCTACGCGTCGTCCTGCCTCGGTGGTGAAGACGGTGTAGCGCTCAACGACATCCTCCTCGACGGGACGTGGCTCGGCAACGGTGACAGTGCCGGTGGCGTGTACGCCGCTATAGCTGTTGCCATCCTCGGTGACCGTGGTGGTGTAGCGGCCTACGCTAAGCTTCATCGCAGCTGTTCCCTCGAGCAGCGTCTTGGCATTCTTCGAGGTAATCACCTCGCCGTCGACAAGCATAATCCAGTCGCCACGGTCGAGACCCGCATCGCCGGCGGGAGAGTCGGGGATGACGCGCGTCAGCAGGGCGTAGTAGGCGGTGTCGTTGGCGGTGTTGCGCTGCAGGGTGTAGGTGAATCCGTAGGAGGCATCCTCTTCGAGCTTGATGGTGTCGACCGAAGAGTAGCTCTTGTCGCTGGTGGAGTAGACGATGCTCTGCAGGAAGGTGGATGGGGCAGAGAAGAGGTTCAGTCCGTCGATGTCGGGCATCTCTTCGCTCCAAAGGTAGTTGGCGCTCATCGTTTCGTAGATCCACTGGTCGCGTCCCGTATAGACTGCGTATGCCGGCCAGCGGTCTTCGCCGCAAGAGGCCAGGGTGGTAAGCGCTGCCACCGTGGCAACGACGAGATATATGCTGAGTCTTAATCTGCTTCTGAACTTCATCATCTTCAAGTTTAACAAGATATTAAAAGGGTTTACCGTGGCAATCGGAATTGTCGGTATGAGTTGCAAAATTAGGCAAATAGTTTGTTTATATCTATAAATAGTGTGTAAAAATGTGGTGGCAGGGCAGCGGATTGTGTAATAAATGGGCTAATTTTGCGGTATGAAAAGTATAGCAGCACTTGTTTCCGGGGGCGTTGACAGCTCTCTTGTCGTTCACCAGCTGTGTGAACAGGGCGAACGCCCGAACCTGTTCTATATCAAGATTGGTATGGAGGGGGTAGATTATATGGACTGCTCGGCGGAGGAGGACATCGAGTTGTGTACTGCCATTGCGCGTAAGTATGGTCTGCCGCTGGAGATTGTGGACCTTCACCGTGAGTATTGGGACAGCGTGGCTGCCTATGCCATCGAGAAGATTCGCATCGGTCAGACGCCTAATCCCGACGTCATGTGTAACAAGCTGATTAAGTTCGGTTGCTTCGAACAGAAGGCGGGGCATAACTTCGACTATACTGCCACGGGCCACTACGCTACGACTGTGGAGCGCGACGGTAAGATATGGCTCGGCACTTCGCCCGACCCGGTGAAGGACCAGACTGACTTCCTCGGCCAGATTGACTCTCTGCAGGTGTCGAAGCTGATGTTCCCGATTGGCCACATGATGAAGAGTGAGGTGCGCGAGCTGGCTTTGAAGGCTGCGTTGCCTAGTGCACGCCGTAAGGATAGCCAGGGCATCTGTTTCCTGGGCAACATCAACTATAACGACTTCGTACGCCGTTTCCTTGGCGAGAAGGAGGGACCTATCGTGGAGCTGGAGACTGGCCGCAAGCTGGGCACTCACCGCGGATTCTGGTTCCACACCATCGGTCAGCGAAAGGGGCTCGGACTGAGCGGCGGACCATGGTTCGTGGTGAAGAAGGATGTGGAGGAGAATGTCGTCTACGTATCGAATGGATATGGCGTGGAGACTCAGTATGGTAATGAGTTCCTGATGCCGCATTTCCACTATATCACAGATAATCCGTGGAAGGATTGTGGCGACGAACCAATCAACGTGACATTCAAGATCCGACATACGCCGGAGTTCACACGCGGCAAGATGGTGAAGGAGGGCGATGGCTACCGTCTCTTCTCAGAACAGAAGCTTCAGGGTATCGCTCCCGGTCAGTTCGGCGTCATCTACGATGAGGAGCATCGCATCTGCATAGGTAGTGGTGAGATTGGCGTATAGCTCTTCAGTCTTGATATAAGGTTATAAGAAAAGGAAAAGCCCCGCGAGTTGCGGGGCTTTCTTTTTTATCAGAACTTAGGATTCATTCCCAGGTTGTACATGATGAAGCCGTAGATGTCGGCGTGCTCCTCGAGAAGCTTACCGATTGGCTTACCAGCTCCGTGACCGGCTTTGCTGTCGATACGGATGATGGTTGGGTTGGTGCCGTCGTTGCACTCCTGCAGAGTGGCAGCGAACTTGAATGAGTGGGCAGGAACCACACGGTCATCGTGGTCGGCAGTGGTGATGAGTGTAGGAGGATACTTGGTTCCCTTCTTCAGGTTGTGAAGAGGAGAGTAGCCCTTCAGATACTCGAACATCTCCTTGCTGTCGGCGCTTGTGCCGTAGTCGCTTGACCAGTTCCATCCTACAGTGAACTTGTGGTAGCGAAGCATATCCATCACACCAACCTGAGCTACGCATGCACCGAAGAGGTCGGGACGCTGTGTCATGCAGGCACCGATGAGCAGACCGCCGTTAGAGCCACCCTGGATGGCTACCTTCGGTGTGCTGGTGTACTTGTTGGCGATGAGGTACTCAACGGCAGCGATGAAGTCGTTGAAGACATTCTGCTTGTTCATCTTCGTACCTGCCTGGTGCCACTCCTCGCCATACTCGTAACCGCCGCGGAGGTTGACGATGACATAGATACCGCCATTCTCAAGGAAGGGAACGCGAGAGGTGTTGAAGCCCGGGTTGATGCTGATGGCGAAACCACCGTAACCATAGACGAGTGTCGGGTTCTGACCATCCATCTTGATGCCCTTCTTGTGGGTGATGAACATAGGAACCTTCACGCCATCCTTGCTCGGGAAGAATACCTGCTCAGTGACGTAGTCGTCGCTGTTGAAGTCGACCTTCGGAGCGCGAACCAGTGTGCTGGTGTTGTTGTTGATGTCGTACTTGTAGGTAGTCGACGGCATGGTGAAGGATGTGAATGAGTAGAAGCACTCATCGTCGCCCTTATCGCCGCTGAAGACTACGTCGCCGAGTGACGGGAGACTAATCTCGTGGAGCTGCTTGCCCTCGAGGCTGTAGACGAATGCATGCTTGGCAGCGTCCTTGTCGTAAGAGACGATGAACTTGTCGCCCACAATCTGTGCGCTGGTCATTACAGACTCGCTCTCGCCGATAAGCTCCTTCCAGTTCTCCAGTTTAGGATTCTTCACGTCGGCCACCATCACGCGGTTTTTCGGTGCGTTGTAGTTTGTGAAGACATACATCTTGTCGCCGATGACGTCGATGGGGTAGTACTGGAAGTTGAAGTCGGTGGTCAGCTGCTGGAAGTCGCCAGACTTGCCAGCCTCCTTGATGAAGAGGTTGTTGCCGGCACCCTCGCCGCTCTCGTACATATAGATGAAACGCTCGTCGTCGCTTGTAGAGATTGAGTAGAAGCGTTTCGGATATTTAGGATTATTGTAGATGAGCTTATCCTCGCTCTGCTTTGTGCCGAGCTTGTGATAGTAGATCTTGTGGTTCTCGTTGATGGTTGAGCGCTCGTGTCCGTCGGTAGGAGCGTCGTAGGCGCTGTAGTAGAAGCCGTCGCCCTCCCATGCTGCACCGGTGAACTTGGCCCACTCGATGTGGTCGTCGAGGAGCTTGCGGCTCTCGGTGTCCATCACGTAGATCTCAGTCCAGTCTGAACCGCTGCGTGAGATGGTGTATGCCAGGTGCTTGGCGTCCTTTGAGAAGCTGATGCCTGTGAGTGCCACTGTACCGTCGTCGGAGAGCTTGTTAGGGTCGAGGAATACCTCCGGCTCTGCGTCGAGAGAGTTCTGCACGTAGAGCACGCTCTGGTTCTGCAGACCGTCGTTCTTGTAGAAGTAGTACTTGCCGTTCTTCTTTGTAGGCAGTCCTATCTTCTCGTAGTTAGCCAATGATCTCAGACGCTCCAGGAGCTGTCCGCGGAATGGAATGCGTGACAGATACTCGTCGGTTACCTTTTTCTCAGCCTCCACCCATGCGAGTGTAGCTGCGCTGGTGTCGTTCTCAAGCCAGCGGTAGGGGTCTGCCACCTGAACACCGAAGTAGGTGTCTACTGTGTCGACCTTCTCAGCCACCGGGTAGACCAGCTTCTGCTGCTGTCCGGCACACGATGCCATAAGAATGCCGCTCATAAATAATGATGCTTTGTTCATAAAAATAAAAATCTATATGTTAGTTTTAGTTGTAAGCTAACTTGTGTATATATATATACGAGAAGAGGGATGCCGACACTCCACGTTGTTCGTTGGAACGTCGGTATCCCTCTCCGCTATATTCTATAGTAGAAGTACATATTTCTCTCTTTCTCTCTCTCAATCCTTCTCCAATAACTCCTTCAGGAAGTCGTCGAGCTCCTGGTCTAGTCCCTTCAGCAACTCTGTGTCGACCATCAGTGTGTCGTCGTCGACCAGCAGCAGCTCTGCCACACTCTCCTTCTCATCGTCGACAAGAACGAATGAGTAGGGCTTAAGGATGTTCACCTTGTCGAGCAATCCCTCGTCGCGCAACTTGTGGAGGAGAGCGCGTATCTGTCTTTCGGCGTCGGCATAGAAATCGTTCTCGTCTGCACCAATCCATTGCTCTACCACACACTCGGCCAGCTCTTTGTCGTCGTCATCGTAGATACACACTTCGCCGTTTACAGCGCTTGGCTGGATGTGCAGGTCGGTGACGTAGGCTTGCTGTTCGTTGCCTGTAAAGCTCTCCAGCGCACTTCTGATTGCAGCCTCGATGACCGATTGTGATTGTTGATTTAGCTTCATAATCTTATTCCTCCAAAAATAATTTGAGTCAAAGGTATAAAAAAGAAATATATTGTTGACTTTTTTTCGCTATAAATCGTCACTGAAACGCTGCATTTGTACCTTTAGGTTGCCCAGTTGGCTCTTTCTGGCCTTCAATTTGTCAAGATAAAGGGTCGTTCGGATGTAATTTGTCATCCGGTAGGCATTGTCGGGAGTGACCTCTGCCTTGCCTCCGTTTGCGTCGGCAATCGTCTTTACCTTGTCGACCTTGTAGGCGAGGCTTTGTGCCTCCTCTGCCAGGCTTACGCCCTCTTCTATGTCGCCTGCCATCTCATTATAGATGGCGAGGTTGTAGGCCAGCTGCATCTTCCGTTTCTCGCTCTTCGTCTTGTCATACTCTGCCTTCCAGAGCTGACAGGCTGTCTCCCAGTCGGACTGTCGCACTGCGACCATGGCATCGCGCATCGACGCGGAGTTGCCGACGTAGATGGTGCGCGAGACGGTTGTCCAGTGGGGCACAAGGTACTTCAGCGGCAGCGTCCCGGCGAACTCCGACGACTCGCGGACGACGGTCGTATCGGGTGCCAGCATACGTGCCACCTGTTGCACTGTTGCGCCATACTCCTCCCAGTAGATGCTGTCGTTGGCATAGACGCTGAAGAGCGGTTTGGAGCGTTGCGGAATGTAGGCCTGAACGGCTGAATAGACCTTTACATCTGCCACTCCGCGATAGCACTCCCATTCGGGCACTGCAATAGCCTTGCGTTGGGTCAGCATGCTGACGCCGTCCACCGTGAGCAGCATGTCGACGCTTAGTCCGTCGGTCAGGCGCTTCACCTCTTCGCGGCTCATGGCGCCGGAGTTCTCACCGGAGGCGGGAACCACGGTGTCGCAGATGACTACCTCGTCGAAGTAGTTGGCGTCGGCCAGCGACTTGGCGAGCGATTCGGCAGTGATGGCGGTGTTGCCCTTCAGCCAGCTTATCCCCGCAGCCCGGGCCGCACTGTCGACGGCGGCGGGCAGTGTGTCGCTGCTGAGCGGATGGTCGATGACTGCCACCCTCCTGATCTCTTCGGGGAAGTAGACCTCGGCGGGCAGCATCTGGTCGACACTAATCTGCTCAATCGTTTCGCAGCTAGCCAAACTGAGTAGCAGTATGTAAAGTAGGTTCTTCATCTCAGGTTGTTACAATCCTCTGCCGTGGCAGTTCTTGTACTTCTTTCCGCTGCCGCATGGACATGGATCGTTGCGACCCACTGTCTTCTCGGCACGTACCGGTTCGCGGCGTACCTCGCGTGTGTCGCGCTGAGCAGCTGCAGCCTGGTTGGGGTCGCTAAGCTTCTCCTCGCGGTATCTGCTCATGTCCTGACGGCGCTCCGGTGCAGCCTGACGAACCTCGATGTTCTGCTGAACAGGCTGCTGAGGCTGTTGTGGTTGCTGAGGCTGGTCGGCAGGTGCTGCCTGAACAGGAATCTGACCACGCATCAGGATAGAGATAGTCTCATTGTTGATCTTGTTGACCATGGCGTCGAAGAGAGTGACAGACTCAAGCTTGTAGATCAAGAGCGGATCCTTCTGCTCGTAGCTTG
>CAZKNB010000080.1:0-6878 GCA_964554075.1 uncultured Bacteroides sp. | reverse complement strand
TATGGTCAACAGGCGCATGTCTGCACGCAGGATGCGGTTGGGTTACAATGAACATCCACGGTCTGGATTCAATCGAGGCTCTCCGTGCAGTCGAGGCTGGCTCTAACGTAGCATTGGCCATCGCCTCAACAAGCGTTTACCTCTTCCTCGCTTGCCGTCTGATTCTGGCTCTCGGCGAGGCTGGAAACTTCCCGGCAGCCATCAAGGTTACCGCCGAGTACTTCCCTAAGAAGGACCGCGCTTTCGCAACAAGTATCTTCAACGCCGGAGCATCTGTCGGTGCGTTGGCAGCTCCTGCATCTATTCCATTGCTTGCAAAGGCTTGGGGATGGGAGATGGCCTTCATCATCATCGGTGCACTGGGTTACATCTGGATGGGTCTCTGGCTCTGGCTCTACGAGAAGCCGAAGGAGAACAAGCGCGTCAGCAAGGCTGAGCTCGACTATATCAATCAGGACGATGAGGTCAGCGAGGCTAAACCTGAGGAGACTGCAGCTCCCGAGAAGACTATCAGCTTTGCTAAGTGTTTCACCTATCGTCAGACTTGGTCGTTCATCGTTGGTAAGTTTATGACCGACGGTGTATGGTGGTTCTTCCTCTTCTGGGCTCCGGCATACTTCTCTGACCAGTATGGCTACACTTCAGACTCTAGCATGGGTATCGCTCTTATCTTTACTCTCTACGCTATCTGTACTGTATTGTCAATCTTCGGAGGTTACCTCCCAACATATTTCGTCGACAAGAAGGGCATGGAGCCGTACGCTGGTCGTATGCGTGCCATGTTGATCTTCGCATGTTTCCCGGTTCTCGCACTCATCGCCCAGCCAATGGGTCAGCAGAGCGTTTGGTGGCCGGCAATCATCATCGGTCTTGTAGGTGCTGGTCACCAGGCTTGGTCGGCTAACCTCTTCTCTACTATCGGTGATATGTTCCCGAAGAGCACCATCGCATCAATCACAGGTATCGGTGCAATGGCTGGCGGTATCGGTTCATTCCTTATCAACAAGGGTTCAGGTGTACTCTTCACCTACGCCGAGGGTCAGGGCTCTGCCTTCACCTTCATGGGCTTCGAGGGTAAACCTGCAGGCTACATGATTATCTTCTGCATCTGTGCAGTGGCTTACCTCATCGGTTGGGCCATCATGAAGCTCCTTGTTCCGAAGTATTCTCCTATTGAGGTTGAGTAAATTCGTAGATTGCGAACATAATAAATTTCGGATGAAGCCCCGTCGGCACGCAAGCTGACGGGGCTTTTCTTTTCTATTGCGGACAAAAAGTAGTACCTTTGCAAGAGTTAATGATATAGATGTACCAATGCCCACACTCAACTGGTTAGGAAAAGATAAGATAGCGACCCACCACTGCGATGTCCCCTTCCACTGCCTCAGCCACCGCTACGGATTTACTGCCGAAGGCGCGACTGACTGCAACACGGGAAGCGGAAACCGCATCATTCATGGCGACAACCTCACGGCGCTGAAATCTCTGCTGCCGGAATTCGAAGAGCGTGTGGACTGCATCTACATCGACCCGCCCTACAACACGGGCAACGAGGACTGGGTCTACAACGACAACGTCAACGACCCGCAGATCCGACGTTGGCTGGGCGACGTCGTCGGCAAGGAGGGCGAGGACCTGAGCCGCCACGACAAATGGCTCTGCATGATGTTTCCGCGTCTCTGCCTGCTCAACAGGCTGCTGAGCCACGAGGGTGCCATATTCATCTCAATCGACAAAAACGAATTTGCTGCGCTGAAGACGGTGTGCGACACTATCTTCAACAACTTCGTGGGCTGCATCTCATGGCAACGCACCTACTCGCCACGCAACGACTCACAGGGCATCGTGAGCGAGACGGAGTATATTCTGGTCTACAGCAAGAGCCGCGACTGGCAGCCGCGACGCCTGGAGCGTACCGACGAGATGGACGCCAAGTATAAGAATCCCGACAACGACCGCTGCAAATGGATGAGCAGCGATGCCTTCGCACCGGGAGCTGCCACTCACCAGGGCATGGTCTACGCCGTGCAGAATCCATTCACGGGCAAACTGATCTACCCGCCGAAGAACCGCTGCTGGGCTTTCGAACAGCCGGAGGTGCTGCGCATCATGAACCAATGGTGTCCCTATGAACTGCGCGACATCAAGGATGCCACCGAACGCGGAAAGATCTGCGGAGTGAAACGCAGCGAGGTGCGACAGGATGTCTGCGCCCTGATGCTCCGCGAACCGCTGCGTACATCACGCCGACTGGCCCGGGAGGTCTTGGAGCGTGGTCAATGGCCTAAGCTCTACCTGACTAAGGGAGGCGAGGGCGGCATCAGACGCAAGTCCTATCTCGATCAGATGGAGGGAAAGGTGGTCACCAACCTGTGGAAATATGAGGAGGTGGGACACACCGACGAGGCAAAGAAGGAGCTGAAGGATATCTTCGGCGGAAACATCCCGTTCGACACGCCTAAACCTGTGCGCCTCATTGAGCGCATACTCCATATTGCCACACGACCCGACAGCATCGTGCTCGACTCCTTCGCGGGAAGCGGAACGACTGCCCACGCCGTGCTGCGACAGAACGCCAGAGATGGCGGACAGCGCCGGTTCATACTTATAGAGATGATGGACTACGCCGACTCTACGACTGCCGAGAGGGTGAAGCGCGTCATCACAGGCTACCCCACCAAGCAGCGTCACGAGGTGGAACTCTTCTGCCGTAAGCTCACTCCGAAGAGCCTGCTCAAGGGAGCGGAGATGATGGCCGAGGCGGAACGCATCATCAGCGAGAAGAGCGGCGAGTACAGTGAGATTGGGCGACCGAAGATTGAGAACGATTCGCTGAAGGTTGTAGCCTCGAAGGTGACCGACGGACGCAGCGAGGGACTGGCGGGAGCCTTCGACTTCTACGAGATTGGCGAAGCACTCTTCACCCCCGAGGGCTATCTTAACCCTAAGGTAAGCGAGGAGCAGGTGCGCAGCTACGTATACTTCAGCGAGACCCGACAGCATCCCCTGCCCTACGAGGCTGGCAACTACCTGCTGGGCAACGCCGACGGCACCGCCTTCTACCTCTACCACGACCGGGGAGAGCAGCGACAACTCAGCCTCACAAGCCTCAACTCCATCGTCAGAGCCAGGGCGGAGCGATACGTCATCTATGCCGACAGCTGCACGCTTTCGGAGGAGTTTATGGCGAACCACAACATTGTATTTAAGAAACTACCACGAGATATAAAAAGATTTTAGTCTATGGAACTGAAGCGCTATCAGAAACAGGTGCTGCTCGATGTGGAGAGATTCATCAACGAGTGTAACAGCAAGAAGGAGATAAGAAACGCATATAAGAGATTCTGGGAACTCAAGGCGGGCATCACGCCTACCGAAGAGAGCGACCTTCCACCCTATCGCACGACGGTGGCTCGTGTGCCTCGCGTGACGGTGAAGGTGCCGACAGCCGGCGGAAAGACATTCATCGCCTGCAACGCCATCTCGCGCATCTTTGCCGCTCTGGGCATAGAGAAGCGACGCATGGTGCTCTGGTTCGTGCCCAACGACTCCATCCTCGAACAGACGCTCGCCAACCTGCGCGACACGTCGCACCCCTATCGCATGGCGCTCGACAGCATGTTCGGCGGACGAGTAAGGGTCTACGATAAGGAGGAGCTGCTGGCCGGCACCGACTTCAATCCGCAGACGGTCAGCGGACAGCTGAGCGTGGCTGTACTCAGCATCAGTTCCTTCGCCTCAAACAGCAAGGAGTTTCTGCGCGTGAAGCGCGAGAACGGCAAGTTGCTCGACTTCGAGCAGCTGGTGCGCCGCAACGTCTGCAAGCTGCCGGGCATAGAGCCGTCGGCTCTGATCCAGGTGCTCAACGCGCTCAACCCCGTCATCATCAACGATGAGAGCCACAACTTCCGCAGCGAGCTGCGCGTGGAGGTGCTGAAGCAGCTGAATCCATCCTTCATACTCGAACTGACAGCTACGCCGCGCGAGAACAGCAACATCATCAGCTTCGTAGATGCCAAACAGCTGAAGGACGAGCACATGGTGAAGCTGCCGGTCATCGTCTACAACAACAGCACGAAGACCGACGTGCTGCTCAACTCCATCCAGCTGCGCAACCGCCTGGAGCAACAGGCAATAGCTGCCGAGGCTAAGGGCGACAGATATGTGCGCCCCATCGTTCTCTTCCAGGCTGAACCGCGCACAAGCTACGACAGCGAGACTTTCGACAAGATAAAGAGTGAGCTCGTCGAGGTGGGAATACCCGAGGAGCAGATCAAGATAAAGACAGCGGGACGCAACGAGCTGAAGGGCATCAACCTGATGAGCCGCGACTGTCCCGTGCGCTACATCATCACGGTCAACGCGCTGAAGGAGGGATGGGACTGTCCCTTTGCATATATCCTGGCGTCGCTGGCCAACCGTTCGTCGAAGATTGATGTAGAGCAGATTCTGGGACGTATCCTGCGCCTGCCCTACACCAGCGAGAGCAGTGTGGATTTCCTCAACATGGGCTACGTCTTCACCTCGTCGAACGACTTCCAGCAGACCATCTCGAGCATCATCGAGGGTTTGCAGAACTCCGGCTACAGTGCCCGCGACTATCGCTCTGCCGAGATTGAGGAGAGCTACACGGAGAATCGTCCCGTTCAGCTCGGTCTCTTCGACAGCTTCGGCACAGAGGAGCCAGAAGAGGAGCCTGAGGAGCCGACCGACGTAGACGCCGACAGCGTGGACACTCAGGCCATCAAGGAGGCTCTGATGTGGGACGCCGAGAGCGAAAAGGAGCCTGAAACGGTCGAGAAGGTGCTCAAGACTGCCATCCAGCAGAGCTTCGACTTCTCGCAGATGATGGCCGAGGAGAGCGCTGAGGAGGATGGCGACGACGCTCAGCTGCCTCGCGCAATGGCACGCGAACGTAGGGCGGAGATGAAGGAGCAGTATCGCGACAGAGCTGAATCTGTTGCCCTCCCCGTGTTTGAACTGCGCTGCGAGGGCGGGAACTCTTTCTTTAGCGATGGAAATGAGGCTGCAAGCGATGGCAACGGCTCTGCTACTGGTAATGGCAATGGAGCAACTGCAGGTAATGGCAATGGAGCTTCCATCAGCGCTAAGCTGGAACTTGGAAGCCTCTACGAGGGATTCAACCTCGACAGCTGTGAGCGCGACGTGGTCATCAACACCACAACTCTCGAGGTGCAGCGCATCGACATCATCGAGGGCGACGCCGACGAGTTCGTTCCTAAGGCATGGAGCCTCGACGAGAAGCAGATGACGGAGTTCAAACAGTACATCAAGACACTGGCTGTCGACGAAAAGATTCAGCAGTTGGCCAACCGCATATCGCGCGCGCTCAACTACAACACCATCCCGCAAAGCTCTCTCGACAGCTATGTGAAGGATACTCTCGGAGCCATGTCCACTCTCCAGCTGGAGCAACTGACCGACAACATCGGCCGCGCCACCGCGCTCTTCCGCGAGAGAATAGGTGCTCTGCTGACCGAGTATGCCGCGAAGCGATTTGCCCAGCTCGTCAGCGACGGCAGCATCACAATTCGCTACAGCTACGAGCTGCCTAAGCGCCAGACCGTGGCGTGCCGTTCGGGACGCCGCATAGCCAAGTCGCTCTACAAGGAGGAGGAGGCCTTCAACGCACGCGAGGCGGAGGTGATAAGCGCCATAGCCGAGCTGCCAAACGTGGACTTCTGGCATCGCAACAAGGAGCAGGGACGCGGCTACTGCATCAACGGCGTAACGCCCCACTACCCCGACTTCATCGTTCGCCTGCGCAGCGGTGTTGTCGTGCTGATTGAGGTTGCCCAGGGCGACGAGGCAGCCACCCAGGCTGTTGCAGCCACAGGACTTGCACTGCAGCAAATGGCAGGCGACAGCATCAGATATTTTGCAGTGACAAACAATATAGAAGAAGTGAAAAAAGAAATCGCCTTACTCTAAGAGTAAAGAGTTAAGGGTTAAGGGTAAAGTAGCCATGCGGGATTGAATCAACCGCCATAATGCCGCATGGAACAAAAAAGCGGGGAGCCTTTCGGACTCCCCGCTTTCTATTTTAAATTACAAGAAAGTAATCGTCGATTAGCAGCTCAGCCAACGAACGTAGCAGAGATCCTGGCGGTGAGCCAAGCCTGCATGCTTAGGATACATACGGTAAGCGACCTTGAAGCTACCAGCATTTGAGAGGCTATACTTAGCCTGGAATGTGTAGAGGTCACCATCACGCTTGATCACGTTGAATGGCTCAACAGAGTAGACATGCTGCTTTCCGTCAGGAGTATCGTAAGTAGTGACAACCTCCAGACCGATAGCATCGTCAAGACCCTTCTCATCGATAACGAATGAAACGGTGTACTCGCGGCCGCTCTCGAGAGAGCCCTTAGAGATCTGCTCGATATTGTCGCAAGCAACAACCGAGATCTCGTCCCACTTCTCAACCACCTTCTGCTTCCAAGCAGCAATCTCCTTAGCTACTGCGTAGTTGTCGGCAGCAAGGATAGCGAAACGCTTAGCCTCCTTAGTGTAGAACTTAGAGTAGTAGTCGTCAAGCTGACGCTTCATTGTATAGTGAGGAGCAATCTGAGCGATTGAGTTCTTGATAGTCTTAACCCAGCCCTCAGAGAAGCCCTTCTTGTTGCGTGCATAGTAGAGCGGCAGAATCTCGTTCTCAAGGATACTGTAGATTGTAGCAGCATCGAGACGATCCTGGTGCTCCTGGTTCTGATAAGTACGCTTCTCAGTCAATGCCCATCCGGCACCCTCGCGGTAACCCTCGAGCCACCATCCATCGAGCACAGAGAAGTTAACTACACCATTCATCAACGCCTTCTCACCAGATGTACCTGATGCCTCGAGCGGACGAGTCGGAG
>CAZKNB010000079.1:0-6919 GCA_964554075.1 uncultured Bacteroides sp. | reverse complement strand
ACACATATCGCCAAAAAACTCCTCCTCACCGTCAAGCGTAGTAATCAGAGTATTGGCGTCGGGGATCTCTATGGTGTAGGTTTCGGTGTAATCGGTGTAATTCGGAGAATCAACAGCTGCCAGGACCAGCACATTGCCATTCAGAGTCCATGTAAACTCCATCGTAGTCTCCCAGCTGTATTCCAGTTCCCAGGAGGCAGTCAGATCTACAGTCTCGCCAGTGCCGTCAGCATAAAAATAGAAACGAGTCCATTTGAACTCCTCGTCCCAATCATAATCCAGCTCTCCATTTACTTTCGACCATCCGGAATACCATGTAGACTGCCAGCCTCCAATCAGTTGTGATTCCAGGGAGAGAGTGTCGTCATCGTCAGAGCATGATGTGAATGTCATTGCCATCATCAGGCCTAAGAGCAAAAAGTAGAATTTTGTTTTCATGTGTTTACTTTCGTTATGGTTTATGGCTTCAAAAGTAGTATTTTATTTATAAAAAAACAAAAAAGGGACACACCGATAAGTGCATCCCTTTTCATATATATATATCCTATGTTATTTCTTAAACGAAGTATAAGTCACCTCCAGGCTCAGTTTGCTGCCTGTCGGTCCACCCTTCAGCTTGGCATATCCCGGAGTCAGGTCGTTGGTGATGCTGACCAGGTTGCTGTTGCTGTCCGTGCCGATAGTGACCGGCACCACAGCCACGCGGTCCCACTTCGTAGCCTCCTTCCACTGCTCAATCGTAGTGACCGGCTGACCGTCGTCGCCCTTCACGTCACTGATATAGCCATAGTTGGCAAGCTGCTCCTCAGCCGCCTTCTTCTCCGCCAGACAGTAGGTCACCAGCTGAACGATGTTTGAGAAGACATACTGATTATTGTTCACGCCGTTGTGGGCAGCGTAGTATGAAGTAACCTCATCCACCAGCTTATTCTCCTTGAAGAAGCTATCCTTATCCTTCTCGCGCACCAGGAGCACGTAGTCCGGGGCACTCATCTCGAAGGCATTCGACGAGTTGCTCAGCTGATTGTAGTTGCTGAAGGCGAGAGAGACGACGTTCAGCGTATCGCTTGAAAGCTGCTCCTCAAACTTCTCCAGCGGCAGTGTAGCCTGAGTGTAGATACCCGCAGGAGTCTTGATATATGTGCAGTTGGTCTCGTTGACCTTCTTCTCAATGACGCTCTTGTCGCTCTTGAAGGTGTTGGCCTGGACAATCTCCTTGGTAGCCACGAATGTGCGGTAGCTATAGCCGGTAGAGTCGGCAGCCTCGTCGTAGGTCTTCAGCATCTCGCCGCTGTCGCTGTCGCGGATATAGACCTCATAGATCACGTTGAGCGCAATCTGGTCGACATAGAGGATTGTACCGTCGCCATAGTCATTCTTCACGTAGACACCCTTAAACATATCGCGGAAGACATCGGCAAACTCGGTGCCGTTCTTCTCACACTCGCGTGCCTTGTCGTAGATCTTCTGGCCCAACTCGGTAGGCAGAGTCACCGTAACGGCAGGAACGTATGTAGAGAGGTTGCGGATAGAGTCCTTTACCGAGAGGTCGACAGCAGTGTAGGCCTTGCGTCCCAGCAGGTCCGAAGTGCTGTAGAACTCCGACGGATCAATGTTGGTATAGTATGCCTTATCCTTGTCCAGCGCCTTGTTCAGCTGGTAGACACTCATGCGCGAAGCGGTGAGCGAGTCGCCGAAGTAGCTGGTGTACGAGAGGACGAGCTCGGTGCGGTAGATCTCGTTTGACACCATGATGGCATCCTCGTTGTTGCGGTCGTCATCGTTGTTGGGGTCGCAGAGCGCAGGAAACTTGAAGCCATCCTGGCAATGCAGCTCCGCCATGAAGCTTGATTCGTAGTATCCGAAGTCGGGGTCGGTGAATCGGCCGACATAACCCATACTCGTCTTGGCGAAAACATTCTCGTCGAGTGCCGACTGAGTGGTCACGTCGAACGTCACGGAGTTTCCGCTGACAATCTGGTCGCCCTCGGGGAACATGCCCAGACCCAGCGAACCGGAGTTATCGCTACAAGAAGCCGCTACAGCTCCCAGAAGCGCTATGAACAGATGTTTGACTTTCATTGTCGTAAATCAGTGTTTATGGTTTCTCTTCAGCATTTGGCCTCTTCTCATTCTGCCGAGTTGCCACCCCAAACGAGGTCGTAGAACTCATTGCAAGCATCGAAATACTCCTCACCCTCTTTGAACTCAAGGAAGGGCTTACCCGAACGGCGTGCATACTCAATCAGCTCCGGATTGATGTTGGCGCTGTTCTGAATGATACCGTCGGCGTAGTCGATGGCAAGTTTGCAGAGGTCAGTGCATGTGGCCTTGGCAGGGAAGCCCGCCAACTCCTTTGCAGAGAGACCCTTAATTATCAATTTATGTTTAAAGTCTTCGCTGATCGGACCGTTGAAGTCGTTGTCGTAGAGCGAGAAAACGACCTTAGAGTCGCGGAACGAAGGCTCGTCCTTGTATGCTTTCTTAATATATATCGGAGCCAACGCAGTCATCCAACCCTGACAGTGGATTACCTCGGGGCACCAGCGCAGCTTCTTGACAGTCTCGAGGACGCCACGTGCGTAGAATATGGCACGGCTGTCGTTGTCCTCATAGTCAACGCCATTCTCGTCAGCGCCCATCAGGCGGTTCTGGAAGTAGTCGTCGTTGTCAATGAAGTACACCTGCATGCGGGCAGCCTGAATGGATGCTACCTTGATAATCAGCGGGTGGTCTGTGTCATCGATGATTAGATTCATGCCCGAAAGGCGGATAACCTCGTGCAATTGATTTCTGCGTTCGTTGATATTACCCCACTTCGGCATGAAGGTGCGAATCTCGCGGCCACGCTCCTGAATTGCCTGCGGCAAGTGGCGACCCACTTCAGACATCTCGCTGGAAGGAACGTAGGGAGTAATCTCCTGGTTGATAAATAAAACCTTGTTAGCTTTCGACATAATTTGAATATTGCTTGTCTCTATTATATATAATACTGATGCAAAGATATATAAAAAATAAACGACTTCGACAAAAATAGCCCACCTATAATTTCTTATGTTTTGTTAACTGCTTGATAATCAAGAGGGGCTTGAAAAACGTTAACATATCCATTCCAGCGATTTTTTATATTTAGTACCCGATTTTCTTCTTTATGTGCTAAATATTAGCTTATTTTGCACCGACTTTTTTGAGGAGTAAAAAATAAGAACTTAGACTATAATGAATGTAATTCATACCATTAGCGAGCTTAAGAGTCTGCTCTCACAGCAGAAAGCTCAGGGAAAGAGCGTCGGACTGGTGCCGACTATGGGTGCTCTTCATGCAGGACACGCCTCTCTGGTGAAGCGTTGCGTCGAGGAGAACGACGTGACCGTTGTCTCTGTCTTCGTCAACCCAACACAATTCAACGATAAGAATGACCTGGCTAAATATCCGCGCACACTCGACGCCGACTGCCGATTGCTCGAGACGGTGAGCCCCGCAATCAATGTCTTCGCACCGTCGGTCGAGGAGATGTACCCCGAAGAGGACACTCGTCACTTCAGCTATGCTCCGCTCGACACCGTCATGGAGGGCGCCTTCCGTCCCGGTCACTTCAACGGCGTTTGCCAGATTGTCAGCAAGCTCTTCATGGCTGTTGAGCCCGACCGCGCCTACTTCGGCGAGAAGGACTTCCAGCAGCTGGCCATCATCCGCGAGATGGTGAAACAGATGGGATTCAAGATCCAGATTCAGGGTTGCCCCATCGTGCGCGAGGCGGACGGACTGGCTCTCAGCAGCCGCAACACCCGCCTGAGCAGCGAAGAGCGTAAATTTGCGCTGAATATTTCACAAACATTGTTCAAAAGTCGTACCTTTGCCGCCTCACACTCTGTCGAGGAGACTCAGGCAATGGTCGAGAAGGCCATAGCCGATGCCGAGGGACTGCGCCTGGAGTACTTCCAGATTGTCGACGGCCTCACCCTGCAGCCCGTAAAGAGCTGGGAGGAGAGCGGTTACATCGTGGGATGTATCACCGTCTTCTGCGGAGATGTGCGACTGATTGACAACATCAAGTATAAGGAAAACCTGTAAGAACAAAAGAGTAAGAGGAGAGATTGAAGAATGATGATTGAAGTGTTGAAGTCCAAAATCCATTGCGCCCGCGTCACCGAGGCGAACTTGAACTATATGGGTAGCATCACGATTGACGAGGACTTGATGGACGCCGCAAACATGATTGCCGGCGAGAAGGTTCACATCGTTGACAATAACAACGGTGAACGCTTTGAAACCTACATTATCAAGGGTGAGCGTGGATCGGGATGCATCTGTCTCAATGGCGCAGCAGCACGTAAGGTGCAGCCGGGCGACATCGTGATTATTATGTCCTACGCTATGATGGACTTTGAAGAGGCTAAGAGCTTCAAGCCATCAATCGTCTTCCCCGACTCGGCTACAAACAAGATTGTCTGAGCCGTCCCCCGAAGCCGTTAAACGCAATAACGCTATACACGCGCAATACGCAATAAAAAAGCCGCTCTTCACAGAGCGGCTTTTTTCATAATCTATGTTTAACCGTAAAAACACTTAGCCATAGCAGAAGCGGCCCGACGGCCATCTCCCATGGCAAGTATGACTGTTGCACCACCACGAACGATGTCGCCTCCGGCATATATCGTCGGGATGGATGACTGCATATTCTCGTTGACAGCAATCGTTCCCTTGCGTCCCAGCTCGAGTCCCTTGATTGAACTCGGCACGATCGGGTTGGGCGATACTCCCACACTCACGATTGCTATATCTATATCTATTGTCTCGGTTGCTCCCGGGATGGGCACAGGACTGCGGCGACCCGATGCATCGGGCTCTCCGAGCTCCATCTTCTGGAGCACCACCTGCTTCACCCTACCCTGCTCGTCGGCAATATATTCGATAGGATTGTGGAGAGTCAGGAACTCCACACCCTCCTCCTTGGCGTGCTTCACCTCCTCGGCGCGCGCCGGCATCTCCTCCTCCGAACGGCGGTAGATGATCATAGCCCTCTCGGCACCCAGTCGCTTGGCGGTGCGGACAGAGTCCATGGCGGTGTTGCCACCACCAATCACAGCCACACACTTTCCGAGCGTCACAGGCGTATCGCTCTCGGGGTTCGAAGCATCCATCAGGTTGACACGAGTCAGATACTCGTTGGACGACATGATGTTGATGGAGTTCTCGCCGGGGATATTCATGAAGTTTGGCAGTCCGGCTCCCGAAGCCACGAAGATGCCCTTGAAGCCATCCGCCTCAAGCTGCTCCACGCTGATCGTTTTACCTACGATGCAATCCTTCACGAAGTTGACACCCATCTTCTCGAGGTTGGCAATCTCCACGTCCACAATCTTGTTTGGCAGACGGAACTCGGGGATACCATACTTCAGCACACCGCCAATCTCGTGGAGAGCCTCGAAGACGGTGACGTCGAAGCCACTCTTCACCATGTCGCCGGCGAAGGCGAGTCCCGCAGGACCCGAACCGACAACGGCTATCTTTATGCCATTCTTCTCCTTGATCTCGGGGATTGATATCTGATTGCTCTCGCGCTCGTAGTCGGCAGCAAAGCGCTCCAGATAGCCGATTGCGACAGCCTTCTCATTCATCTTCAGATGGATACACTTGCTCTCACACTGCTTCTCCTGCGGACATACACGGCCACAGACGGCAGGCAGAGCACTTGTCTCCTTCAGTGTTCGCGCAGCCTCCAGTATGTTGCCGCGCTCTATGTTCTTCACGAAGCGAGGGATGTTGATACCCACGGGGCATCCCTCCATACATCCAGGGTTGCCGCAGTCCAGGCAGCGCTTCGCCTCGGTCATCGCCATCTCGAGCGTAAGGCCCTTGTTGACCTCCTCCTTCAGGCTGTGAGAGCGATACTCGGGGTCCAGCTCCGGCATCACCACCCTCGGGATGGCTGTGCGCTCCTTCGGCTTCATCGCCTTGCGGAGCTCCTGACGCCAAGCGGCATCGCGGCTCTTCTCGTCGGCTACAGCCGTTGCTGCGCACTCCAGCTTGTGCATCTCCTCATGCTCGATGCCCTTGAAGGCACCCATACGCTTCAGCATCTCGTCGAAGTCCACCTGATGGCCGTCGAACTCGGGACCATCCACGCAGACGAAACGAGTCTTTCCGCCGACGGTGACGCGGCAGGCGCCGCACATTCCTGTGCCGTCCACCATAATAGTGTTGAGCGACACGTCGGTCGGTATATCATATTTCTTAGTCAGAAGACAGACGAACTTCATCATGATGGCGGGACCGATGGCGAAACATTTGTCCACCTTCTCGCGCTTGATCACCTTCTCTATACCCTCGGTGACGAGACCCTTCTCGCCGTAAGAGCCGTCGTCGGTCATGATGATGACCTCGTCGGAGCTCTCGCGGATCTCCTTCTCCAGGATGATCAGCTCCTTGGAGCGACCAGCCAGCACACTGACCACGCGGTTGCCCGCAGCCTTCAGTGCCTGAACGATAGGCAGCATCGGAGCGACGCCCACGCCACCACCGGCGCAGACCACGGTGCCGAAGTGTTCGATATGAGTGGCGCGACCCAGCGGGCCTACCACGTCGGTGATATAGTCGCCCGGCTCCAGAGCGCAGAGTCGTGATGATGAAAGTCCAACGGTTTGAACGACAAGAGTGATTGTTCCTTTCTGAGGGTCGGCGCCCGCGATGGTCAGCGGCATTCGCTCTCCCTTTTCGCCCACGCGCACGATGACGAAATGTCCCGCCTTACGGGAGCGTGCGATGAGCGGTGCTTCCACTTCGAGCTTGAAGACTCTCTCTGAGAAGTGTTCCTTGCTAACAATTTTATTCATTTTAAGGTTATATTAGTTTCATTTTGTAAGCGACAAAGATATATCAATCCATCCGTGAAAACAAAATTTATGGGGAAATTTCT
>CAZKNB010000078.1:0-6933 GCA_964554075.1 uncultured Bacteroides sp. | reverse complement strand
AGAAGGTACGTCCTGTGAAGTTTGTGCAGGACAATGAGTCATTCTCATCTTACGGCGTCATGCGTGGACTCCACTTTCAGCGTCCGCCATTCTCGCAGAGCAAACTCGTGCGTTGCGTTAAGGGTGCCGTGCTCGATGTAGCTGTGGATATCCGCAAGGGATCTCCCACATACGGACAGCATGTTGCCGTGGAGCTTTCCGGCGAGAATCGTCGTCAGCTCTTTGTTCCGCGTGGCTTTGCCCACGGATTCGTGGTGCTCAGTGAGACTGTGCTCTTCCAGTACAAGTGTGACAACTTCTACACCCCGCAGGCTGAGGGCGGCATAAGCATTCAGGACGATTCGCTCAACATAGATTGGACTGTCCCGACAAAAGATGCAATTATGAGCGAGAAGGACTTCAAACATCCGCTCCTGAAGGACTTCGACTCTCCGTTCGATTACTCCGTCGACTATTACGCTGAGTAATCGCATTGCAGCTTTTTTTCATTAGATTCTTAACGAAATTATTTTTTTATATAATGGAACAGTTCTGGTTAATCGGTATAATGGCGGCGTTTGTGTTGTGTGTTGTAATTACTGGATTCCTTATTCCTCAGATTCTGCTCATCTCGTTTCGCTGTAAACTATTTGACGTCCCCGATGAACGAAAAATTCATAAGGGAGTTGTCCCGCGCCTTGGCGGCATAGCTTTCATGCCATCCATATTCCTCTCGCTGGCATTTCTGTATGGCATAAACTCTCTGTTCGGCGAAGAGAATTTGCTCCCAATGCTGAGCCCGAACATGCTCCAGATGTCGTTTGGCATATGTGCTACGCTGATTCTTTATCTTGTCGGAGTGGCCGACGACCTTGTAGGTGTACGCTACAGAGCTAAGTTTGTCGTTCAGATATTCTGTGCTTTGCTGATTATCTCCAGCGGACTGTGGATTAATGACTTCCATGGTGCACTTTGGCTTCACTGTGTGCCTTGCTGGCTTGGCATGCCGCTCACCATGCTGTATATCGTGTTCCTCATCAATGCAATAAACCTCATTGATGGTATCGACGGACTGGCTTCCGGACTGTGCAGCATTGCCATGATTGTTTATGGTTGCACGCTTTTCCTCGTTGGCGACTATCTGTATTCTGCTTTGGCGTTTGCTACGCTTGGCGTGTTGGTGCCCTTCTACTGCTTCAATGTGTTTGGTAATGCGGCGAAGTTCCACAAGATATTCATGGGCGACACAGGTACGCTGACCATAGGCACTATTATCTCCATTCTGAGTCTTCGACTGTTGAATACGTCATGCGAGAATATCTACACGTCGACTATCAGCGCAAATATGCTGATTGTTGTGGCATCGCCTCTGCTCATTCCATGTTTCGATGTCGTACGCGTATATCTGGGTCGTGTGCGTAGCGGAAGAAATCCTTTCCTGCCGGACAAGACTCACATCCATCACAAGCTTCTGGCTGCCGGCATGAATCAGCGTGCAGCGATGATTTCCATCGTAAGCTGCTCTGCGCTTCAGTCATTGCTCTACATCGTCCTCTCTATTTACATCAACGTAAATATCCTTCTCGTTATTGGCGTAGCAATCTTTATCCTCGCCAATGTATGGCTCTCAAAGAGGATTAAGGCGCGCAAGGCGTAAACCCTCCTCTGGACTTTACGACTCATTGCGTCCAACAGGATTTTTATTGCGTCCAACAGAATTTTTTTTCTGAACCATACGACGACTCGTCGTATGGTTAGAAATTTTTGCTACGAACCATACGATGAGCTGTCGTATGGTTCGCAAGAAAAATCCCCCTTCAGCGGAGGCAATGCCAGCGCTGAAGGGGGATTAAATTTATCATGTAAGTCCGACAACTTACTTCTTCTCCGGCTTCAACCATTTGTCGAGCCACTCGAAGAAGGTACGCTGCCAGAGGACACCATTCTGTGGTTTCAGCACCCAGTGGTTCTCGTCGGGATAGATGAGAAGCTCAGCAGGTACGCCACGCATGATGGCACCGTCGAAGGCAGCCATTGCCTGGTTGGCAAGGATGCGGAAGTCCTTCTCGCCGTGGATGCAGAGGATAGGAGTGTCCCACTTGTCGATGAACTTATGCGGAGAGTTGGCGAAGGTGCGCTGTGCTGTGGCATTCTCCTTGTCCCAGTATGCACCGCCCATGTCCCAGTTGGCGAACCATTTCTCCTCGGTCTCCAGATACTGCATCTCCATGTTGAAGATACCGTCGTGGGCAATGAATGCCTTGAAGCGCTTGTCGTGGTGACCTGCAAGCCAGTAGACCGAGAAGCCGCCGAAGCTGGCACCTACGCAGCCCAGGTGATCCTTGTCGACATAATCCTCCTTAGCCACATCGTCGATGGCTGTCAGATAGTCGCGCATGCACTGACCACCGTAGTCGCCGCTGATAGCCTCGTTCCACTCGTTGCCGAAGCCCGGCAGACCGCGACGGTTGGGGGCTACCACGATGTAGTCGTTGGCTGCCATAATCTGGAAGTTCCAGCGATAGCTCCAGAACTGGCTTACGGGGCTCTGCGGACCGCCCTGGCAGAAGAGTAGGGTAGGATACTTCTTTGTCGGGTCGAAGTGGGGCGGATAGATGACCCACGCAAGCATCTGCTTGCCGTCGGAGGTCGTAATCCAGCGCTCCTTGACCTCGCCCATCTCTATCTGGTCGTAGATGTTCTTGTTGACCTCAGTGAGCTGAGCTGTGGTGCCGTCGGCGTTGACTGCGTAGATCTCGTCGCCCATGCTGATGGAGTGACGCTTGGCAATCAGCTTGTCGCCGAAGAGCTGCGGTGTGTCGTAGTCGTACATTCCGCTTGTTATCTGCTTCACCTCCTCGCTGTCCAGACCGACAGAGTAGAGCTGAATCTCGCCGTGCCACGGACCGTTGAAGTAGAGAGTCTTTGAGTCGGCGCTCCACACGAAGCTCTCTACGTTAGACTCGAACGCCTTGCTGACGAAGCGCTTCTCGCCTGTCGCGAGGTCCATCACCATCAGACGGTTCTGGTCGGACTCGTATCCGTCGCGTTCCATGCTCTGCCAAGCGATGTACTTGCCGTCGGGCGAATACTGCGGATTGGTGTCGTAGCCGCCGTTCTCCTCGGTGATGTTCTTCACGTCGCCGCTCTCTACATTATATATATAGATGTCGGAGTTGGTAGATACGGCATAGTCCATTCCGGTCTTCTTGCGACATGTGTAGGCGATGTTCTTGGAGTCTGTGCTCCACGCCAGCTGCTCAATGCCACCGAATGGTTTCATCGGACTCTCGTATGGCTCACCCTCAAGGATGTCCTTCACGTTGCTGATGGCGCTGCCGTCGAAGTCAGCCACGAAGGGGTGGGGAGCAGTTGTTGTCCACTCGTCCCAATGCTTATACATCAGGTCGGTAACGATGATACCCGTAGCCTTAGGCAGGTCGGGATACTTGTCCGCTGTCGATGGCACAGTCTTCACCTGCGAGATGAAGAGCAACTTCTTGCCGTCCGGCGAGAAGGCGAAGCCCTCGATGTCGCCATCGTAGTCGGTGAGCTGCTTCTTGCCGCTGCCGTCGGGATTCATCTCGTAGAGCTGGTTGCTGCCGCTCTCGTTGCTCAGAAATGCAATCTTCTTGCCCTCCTTGATCCAGACAGCCTCGCTCTCCTGGAAGGGAGACACCGTGAGGCGCTTGTTGTCTGAGCCGTCGGCATTCATGAGGTAAAGCTCACGGTTGCTCTTGTTCTGCTCAACACTGTAGTAAGCCACGCTGTAGAGTACCTGCTTCGCATCGGGCGAAACGGAAAGACCACCGATACGTCCCATCGCCCAGAGAGCCTCCGGAGTGAGACGACCGTTCTCAATCTTGATGTCTGAAGGTCCGATTACAGACTCCTCAGACGAACTTGCGCCGGATTTACCGGCGCAAGCTGTCAATGTCAATACTGCTGACATGATTAAAATCTTACTTGATTTCATAAGATGTTCGTATGTTCTCTTTCTATGTTTTATCTCTTGTTCTGCTGCTGGCGTTCGCGCATCATCTGCTCCTGCTGCTTCTGCATGGCCTCCAGACGTGCTGCGAATCCGCTCTTCTGCATCTGCTTCAGGTCCTTCTTGTTAGCCTCGAGAGTCTGAAGCAGCTTCTCCTCGTTTGTTGAACGGCGCAGATAGATGTTTGTGATCACGCTGATCAGTGTTGAGAGGAAGTAGTAGTAGTTCAGACCTGAAGGATAGTCGTTCAGGATGAAGAAGAACATCAGCGGCATGAAGTACATCATCCATTTCATCATCTTCATCTGCTCCTGTTGCTGCGAACCGTTGTCCTGCTGCTGCATGGTGTACTTGGTGTTGAGAATGTTCACCACAGTCATCAAGAGGCAGAAGAGGCTCAGGTGGTCGCCGAGCAAAGGAATATGGAACGGGAATGTCACGAATGCATCATATGTCGACAAGTCGCTTGCCCAGAGGAAGCTCTGCTGACGAAGCTCGATGGCGCTCGGCAGGAACATGAAGAGCGACATGAGGATAGGGAACTGCAGAAGCATTGGCAGACAGCCACCCATAGGACTTACGCCGTACTGGCTGTAGAGCGCCATCATCTCCTGCTGCTTCTTCATGGCATCCTCCTGCTTGGGATACTTCTTGTTGATCTCCTCAACTTTCGGCTTCAGCACGCGCATCTTGGCAGACGACATATAGGTCTTCCATGTTGACGGATAGACGGCAGCCTTCACGATGAGGGTGAGGATGAGCAGTACAACTCCCATGCTCAAGCCCCAGCTTGTGAGCCAGTCGAAGATATTGATAATGATGTACTGGTTGATCTGACGAACGATAGGCCAGCCCAGGTAAACGAGGCGGTCGAGGTGCCACTTGTCGTCGTGACCCTTATCGAGTGCACGGAGCGTCTTGAAGTGGTTAGGACCGTAGTAGAGGTACATTGATGTAGCCTCTTTACCTGTCGGGTCGAAGAAGGTGTTCATCTCTGCTGAATAGCTCTTCACGAAGCCGCTTCCCTTCTGGAGAGGCTCTGAGCTGAGCTTAACCTTGTCGAAGTCCTGGTTGGCGATGAAGACAGAAGAGAAGAACTGGTTCTTGAATGCAATCCAGTCTACCTTTCCCTCCGGGTCCTCTGTGGCGGCTTTAGTGTTTGAGAGCGACTCCACGCCATCCTCCACGCTGCGGTATGTCAGCTCAGAGAGGCGTGCCTCGTAGGTGTAGCCCTTCTCAATCTGACGTGTGCGCTGTGCCCAGTCGATGTCGATATATTTGGTAGCCGCCAGCTTCTTACCCATGTTGACAGCCTGGATGTCGAAAGTCATCAGGTAGCTGCCCGGCTGGAGGCTGTAGCGCAGGTCGATATAGCTTGCCTCGTCAGCCTTGAGTCGCATGGTGAGCGAAGTCTCTGTCTTGTCCACCACGTCGAAGTAGTAGTTCTTCGTCTGGATGGCTCCCTCCTTCTTGCTGTAGAAGTTGATGTTCATTGAGGCGTCGCTGCTGTCGAAGAGAACAACCGGAGTGCCGTCCTGACCGTTGTAGTTCTTGATTTTGGCACTTGCCACGCGTCCGCCCTTAGTGTCGAAAGTCACTTCGAGAAGGTCGTTCGCAATGGTCGGGTTCTGGTTGGTGCCGTGAGTGGCACCGAAGAAGAGCGCAGCCGAGTCGGCGGCGAACTCCTCCGTCTCGCCCGCGAGGGCTGCGGCAGTCTTTGCCTCAAGAGCCTCCTGCTCCTGCTGTTGCACAAGAGCTATGGAGTCGTAGTATCTCTTCTGTGCGTCGAGCTGCTCCTGGCTCGGACGGCTCACGTAGCTGAAGCCGGCGAGCAGGAGTGCAATCAACACAAAAGCGGTAATGGTGTTTTTATCCATCGTTTGCAATTAATGTGTATATAATAAGATGTATATTTTACTTGCTGTTGTTCTTGCTGTTGTTCTTGTTCTCCAGCGAAGCCTTGATGAACGAGAGGAACAACGGGTGCGGGTTGAGCACGGTGCTGCTGTACTCGGGGTGGAACTGTGTTCCTACGTACCACTTCAGCGCCGGAATCTCAACAATCTCCACGAGGTCTGAGTCGGGGTTGATACCTGTACACTTCATGCCCGCAGCCTCATACTCGGCGCGATACTCATTGTTGAACTCATAGCGGTGGCGGTGGCGCTCCTGGATGTGCTCCTTGCCATAAGCCTCGTAGGCCTTGCTGCCCTTGACGAGCTTACAGTCGTAGGCACCGAGACGCATCGTTCCACCCATATTGGTGATTGACTTCTGCTCCTCCATGATGTCGATGACGTTGTGCGGAGTCTTCTCGTCCATCTCGCGTGAGTTGGCGTCGGCGTATCCGAGCACGTTACGGGCGAACTCGATGGCGATGCACTGCATGCCGAGACAGATGCCGAAGGTAGGGATGTCGTGAGTACGAGTGTACTTCAGCGCCACGAACTTGCCCTCGATGCCTCGCTGACCGAAGCCCGGGCCGATCATAACGCCAGCCATACCCTTCAGAGCCTCCTCGACATTCTCGTCGGTCAGGTTCTCACTGTTGACGAAGTTCACCTTCACCTTGCAGTCGTTGTATGTTCCAGCCTGTGAGAGAGCCTCACGGATTGACTTGTAGGCATCCTGAAGATCATATTTACCCACGAGAGCAATCTGCAGCGGCTCTGTAGCCTCTGCCTTGTGACGACGCTCGAGGAATGAACGCCATGGACCGAGACCCGGAGTGTCGCCCACGGGGAGACCCATCTTTCTGAGGATTGTGGCGTCGAGACCCTGCTCCTGCATCAGAAGAGGTACCTCGTAGATTGTAGATGCGTCGATGCTCTGAACCACCGAATTCTCGTCGACGTTGCAGAAGAGGGCAACCTTCTTGCGGAGTGACGTGCTGAGCTCATGCTCCGTACGCAGCACGAGGATGTCCGGCTGGATACCTGCGCTCTGAAGCTCCTTCACGGAGT
>CAZKNB010000077.1:0-6936 GCA_964554075.1 uncultured Bacteroides sp. | reverse complement strand
CAATCCTGGAGCTGGCTGAGAAGATAATCAAACTTACAGGCTCTAAATCAAGAATTGTGTTTAAGCCTCTGCCACACGACGATCCGCGCCAGCGACAGCCGAACATCTCCCTGGCCAAGGAGAAGCTCAACTGGGAACCTAAGGTGCAGCTCGACGAGGGATTGCAACATATGGTGGAGTATTTTAAGAATTATAGAAACGACTAACTGAAAAAAATACTATGCATACAGTAATGGATATTAATCCGTCGCACTACAAGATTCTGATTGTCGATGATGTTGCGGCGAACGTGCTTTTGTTAAAGGTACTTTTGACAAATGAGAAATTCCAGATTGTAACGGCTCGTAACGGACGCGAGGCGCTCGAACAGGTCAAGGCTGAAAATCCCGACTTGCTGCTCCTCGACGTGATGATGCCGGAAATGAGTGGTTTCGAGGTGGCTGAACACCTCAGAAACAACCCCGAGACTGAGGATGTGCCTATCATCTTCCTGACTGCCCTCAACGGTGCGTCGGACGTGGTAAAGGCGTTCCATTCGGGTGCCAATGACTTTATCTCAAAGCCTTTCAATAAGGAGGAGCTTATGATTCGTGTGCGCCACCAGATCTCTCTCGTGGCTGCCAAGAGGGCTCTCATCGAACGTAATGAGGAGCTCCACCGCACTATCACCAGCCGTGACAAGCTCTACTCTGTCATAGCTCACGACCTCCGCTCTCCACTGGGCAGCATCAAGATGGTGCTCAACATGCTTATCATCAATCTGCCGCCCGAGACTATCGGTGCCGAGATGCACGAGTTGCTGACCGTGGCAAACCAGACCACGGAGGAGACATTCGCTCTGCTCGACAACCTGCTGAAGTGGACCAAGAGCCAGATTGGACGTCTGAAGATATGCTATCAGGATACCAATATCATTGAGATTCTGCAGAGCGTGATAGAAATATTCAATATGGTGGCAGACCTCAAGGGTATCTCCATTCAGCTTGAGGCGCCCGACCGCATCATGGCAAATGCGGATATCGACATGATTAAGACCGTTGTCCGCAACCTGCTCAGCAACGCCATTAAGTTCAGCCGCGAGAACTCTTCAATCGTAATCTCTGCCCGCACCGAGGATGGAAATGCCATCATCAGCGTGAAGGATAGTGGTTGCGGTATCGCCGAGGAGGATCAGGGCAAGCTGCTCCACACCGACACTCACTTCAGTACCTTCGGTACGAACAATGAGGAGGGCTCAGGCCTCGGCCTTCTGCTCTGTCAGGACTTCGTGGAGAAGAACAATGGTAAGCTCTGGTTTACGTCGAAGAAGGGCGAAGGCTCTACCTTCAGCTTCTCTATCCCATTACTGAAAGAGGAATAACGCTTCAAAAGCGGCAAACCATGCGGGATTGGACCGGACGCTATACATAGCGTCCCTACATTCCGATGGTACGGATGTCGTGAGACAGTGGGGGAATGACACTCCGATGGTACGGATGTCATGAGACAGTGGGGATGACATTCGTACCGGACGCCTCAAAAAAAAGAGCGATTGTTAGTAATATATTGTTAGTTTTCCCTATATTTGTAGCCAAATTTCATTTTGAGATGCAAATTAAGGAATTGTTAGATGCCCTTGAAAGGTTCGCACCTCTGCCATTGCAAGACGGATTCGATAATGCCGGCCTGCAAATAGGATTGACAGAGGTGGAAGCAACAGGGGCATTGTTGTGTCTTGACGTTACTGAAGCCGTGGTCGACGAGGCAATCCGAGTGGGTTGCAACCTTATCGTCTCCCACCATCCGCTGCTGTTCCGTCCGCTGAAGTGCATCAGTGGCCATAGCTACATAGACCGCTGCCTCATGAAGGCCATCAAGAATGACATAGTCATCTATTCGGCCCACACCAACCTCGACAATGCGCGCGGCGGTGTGAACTATAAGATTGCCGAGAAGCTGGGACTGACCGACGTCGCCATCCTCGAACCCAAGGCGGGAGAGAGCGAGGCTGGCTCGGGCATCATAGGCAGATTTTCTCAGCCAATCAGTGAGGCGGAGCTGCTGCAGCGACTGAAGGAGCGTTTCACCGTGGGGTGTGTGCGCCACAACGAGCTGACGGGGCGACAGGTGGAGCGCGTGGCGCTCTGCGGAGGTGCAGGAGCCTTCCTGCTGAAGAATGCCATCGAGGCTGGGGCGGACGCCTTCATCACCGGTGAGATTCACTACCACGACTACTTCGGCCACGAGGGCGAGATACTCATGGCAGAGATTGGTCACTACGAGAGTGAGCAGTACACGTCAGAGATTCTCTTCGACATACTGTCGGAGAAGGATAGGGGGCTGAAGCTCCTTAAGAGCAAGATTAATACGAATCCAATCAAATATTATTAGTATAATGGCTAAAGAAACTAAGAAAGATCCGAGCGAGCTCACAGTAGAGCAGAAGCTGAAGACATTGTTCGAGTTGCAGACAATGTTGTCTGAGATAGATAAGATCAAGACTCTCCGAGGCGAGTTGCCTCTCGAGGTTGAGGATCTGGAGGATGAGATTGTTGGACTTACCACACGTATCGAGAAGATACAGGCAGAGGCTGCCGACCTTAAGAGCGCCATCGCCGGCAAGAAGGTGGAGATTGAGACTGCCAAGGCTGCCGTTGAGAAGTATAAGGATCAGCAGGAGAACGTAAGAAACAGCCGTGAGTATGACTTCCTCGCTAAGGAGATTGAGTTCCAGACTCTGGAGATTGAGCTTTGCGAGAAGCGTATCCGCGAGTATACTGAGGATGAGCGCAACAAGGCTGCTGAGCTGGCTGACAGCGAGCACAACCTGGACGAGCGCAAGAAGGACCTCGAGATGAAGAAGACTGAGCTCGAGGAGATTGTCTCTGAGACCAAGCAGGAGGAGGAGAAGCTGAGAGAGAGATCTAAGGAGCTTGAGACTAAGATTGAGCCGCGCCTCTTGCAGTCGTTCAAGAGAATCCGCAAGAACTCACGCAACGGTCTTGGTATCGTTTACGTTCAGCGTGATGCTTGTGGCGGTTGCTTCAACAAGATTCCGCCCCAGAAGCAGCTCGATATCCGTTCACGCAAGAAGATCATCGTTTGCGAGTATTGTGGTCGTATCATGATTGACCCTGAGCTGGCTGGCGTTGAGGTTGCTCCGAAGCAGCAGGAGGAGGCTCCGACAACTAAGAGAGCTATCCGCAGAAAGTCTGCAGAGTAAATATCGGACAGGATGTCACCACATGATGGAGATATTCCCCAATGACCGACTATAAGATACTGGCGAGAGGAGGCCAACGGCACAACGCCGGAGAGGTCGCCTCCCGCCTTTTTCTTTTCTTGGCCCTTTGTAAACATGACAATTCTTAAGGTACACAGAGATATGAAAAATGAACCAACACAGCGGTGCGCCAACTGTGGCACACCATTGACCGACGAATACTGCCCGCATTGCGGACAAGCCGTTTCGCGAAGCGGACGCCTCACTCTGCGCAGCTTCCTGAAGGGAAGCGTACTGGGGCTCTTCAGTTTCGATTCGGGCTTCTTCTATACATTCTATCGACTTATCACAACGCCGTGGGTAGTGATCCGCGACTATATACACGGACGACGCGTCAACTACACCATCCCCTCGACGATGCTCGTGATGCTGGTGCTCTACGTCGCCATCATAAGTAACTTTGTAGGTGCTATCAATCACAGTTTCTCGGCTGTGATAAACCTGGTGTATGAGCCTGCCGAAGGCGAAGAGAATCTCTTGTCGACCAAGCTTATACAGCTTTTCTTCAGCATAATCAGTTCGCAGGAGTTTATCTACGTTGTCCTTGCCATTCCGGTGGTCATAGCCGTCTACATCACCTATTTCCGCTTTGGCAGCCGTCGCTACAATCTGGCGGAGTATCTGGCCGCTTCCATCTATATGTTTTGCATGTGGCTCTGCTACGACATCATCTTTATGCTGCTGCCCGATGTGCTCGATGACTACTATCTGAATGTCCTTGTTCCTGCGGTAATCTCCTGCATCTCCCTCTGCAAGGCATTCCGGGTGAAGAATCTCGCCGTGCGGCTGTTGCTTGTGGTTGTCGCCATTGCCATTTCTTTGTTGCTGATGTTCCTGGCGGCATACGTCATCAGCTTTATGCTTAACGGCGACGCTTCGGCTCTGGACGTGACTACCAATGGCTAGCAGATTCGACCATACAGCCTGAGGATCATACCGCCGGAAAACAATATCGGCCGGACAACTCTTTGCAAGCTGTCCGACCGATATGGCAACAGATAAATATCTTTCTTTTATTTACTTGTTTGCACCCTTCAACATCGACTCCTTGAATTCGTTAGCCGGTTTGAACTGTGGGATGTTGTGTGCCGGGATGATGATAGCTGTGTTCTTAGAGATGTTTCTTGCAGTCTTCTCTGCACGCTCCTTGATCTGGAATGTACCGAATCCGCGGAGGTAAACGTTCTCGCCGTTTGTAAGGCTATCCTTAACAACTTCCATGAATTTCTCAACTGTTGTGAGCACACTTGTTTTATCAAGACCTGTTGTCTTGGCAATCTCGCTAACTAATTCTGCTTTAGTCATTGTATTGTAACTATTATATAATTTGTATTTGGCAGTAAATCGTAAAAACAATTTACGGCTGCAAAAGTAGGGAAAATGGCGTAACTATCACTATGATAGTGGATATAATAGTTTGCGATTAGCGTTTATTATCAATCTGTTTTCAATTTTAATAAACTATTTAAACATAACGCCGATTTTTGTTTTGCGATACGGCAGAAAAGGCCTATATTTGTGAGTTAATAAACCGTTGCTGCCGCCGTGAGGCTCACACTGAGACCCGTGCTGACGGCACCGGCAAACTAAAATTAACGAAAGATATGAAGACGAAGCAAGAGATTGTGGCTAATTGGTTGCCACGCTACACGAAACGTAGCCTGGAGGAGTTTGGTGAATACATCCTTCTGACCAACTTCAATAAGTATGTAGAGATCTTCGCTGAGAAGTTCGGCGTGGAGATTCTTGGTCGCGACGCCAATATGACGTCGGCAACGGCTGAGGGTATTACAATCATCAACTTTGGTATGGGTAGCCCTAACGCTGCCATCATCATGGACCTCCTGAGCGCCATCTCGCCAAAGGCTTGCCTCTTCCTCGGAAAGTGTGGCGGCATCTCGCCGAAGAACAACATCGGTGACCTCATTCTCCCCATCGCTGCCATCCGTGGCGAGGGAACATCCAATGACTACTTCCCGCCAGAGGTTCCGTCGCTCCCCGCATTTATGTTGCAGCGTGCCGTCTCTTCGGCTATCCGCGACCATGCACGCGACTACTGGACCGGTACGGTCTACACCACCAACCGCCGCATCTGGGAGCACGACGATAAGTTTAAGGAGTATCTGCGCACCACGCGCGCCATGGCTGTCGACATGGAGACGGCAACCCTCTTCAGCTGCGGATTTGCCAACCATATCCCGACGGGTGCCCTGCTGCTCGTGTCCGACCAGCCTATGATTCCCGAGGGCGTCAAGACCGAGAAGAGCGACTCTCTCGTGACCAAGAACTACGTGAACGAGCATGTGGAGATCGGTATCGACTCGCTGAAGATGATTATCGACGAGAAGAAGACCGTGAAGCACCTGAAGTACGACTGGTAAACGGGACTCTCGTCACGAAACCCAACAGAAGAGTATTACTAACACGAATAGGTGACTATACAATAATAATATGGCAAAACAGCAGGAACTCAGTTGCGACGACATACTGAAACAGCTGAAGGCGAAGAGCTATGCTCCCGTCTATCTCTTGATGGGCGAGGAGGGCTACTACATCGACCTGATTTCAAACTACATTATAGATAATGTGTTGACCGACGAGGAGAAGGGCTTCAACCAGATGCTCTTCTACGGCGCCGATGTCGACGCAGCTACCGTCATCAATGCCGCACGCCGCTATCCCATGATGGCGGAGCGTCAGGTGGTGGTGGTGAAGGAGGCGCAGATGCTTTCGGGCTTCGACGACCTCGAGTTCTATGTGAAGAAGCCGCTGGAGTCGACCATCCTGGTGCTCTGCTACATGCATGGCACCGTGGATCGCCGCAAGAAGCTGGCGGCAGAGGTTGCCAAGGTTGGTGTGCTCTTCGAGTCGAAGAAGGTCAAGGACACCCAGCTGCCCGCCTTCATCTCATCCTATCTGAAGCGTAAGGGCGTGGACATTGAGCCAAAGGCTGCCGCCATGATGGCGGAGTTTGTGGGCTCCGACCTGGCACGTATGGCGGGCGAACTGGAGAAGCTGGCCATCACGCTGCCCGAAGGCTCTGCGCGCGTGACGCCCGAGCAGGTGGAGAAGAACATCGGTGTCAGCAAGGACTATAACAACTTCGAGCTGCGCAGCGCACTTATCGAGAAGGATGTACTCAAGGCCAACAAGATTATCCGCTACTTCGAGGAGAATCCCAAGTCGAATCCTATCCAGATGACACTGGCGCTCCTGTTCAGCTTCTTCTCAAACCTGATGATTGCCTACTACGCCCCCGACAAGTCGGAGCAGGGAGTGGCCGCATGGCTCGGACTGAAGAGCTCGTGGGCTGCCCGCGACTACGTGACCGCCATGCGCCGTTTCAGCGGAATGAAGACGATGAGCATCATCGGCGAGATACGCCTGGCCGACGCACGCTCGAAGGGAGTGGATGCCGGCGGAATGACCGACGGCGAGATTATGCGTGAGCTGGTCTTCAAAATCTTGCATTAAAGCAAGTCTTTGACTATATTTGCAGAAATTATCAATGAAAACACTAATAATACTAATATGAGAAAAAAACTGATCTTAATGTTGCTCCTCGCAGCATCCGGCATCAGCGGAGTGATGGCTCAGCAGTTGCCCGACAAGAAAGAGACACTCTCGGCAGTGACTAAGGTGAACGACTACTTCATGAAGAAGTTTGCCGACTA
>CAZKNB010000076.1:0-6946 GCA_964554075.1 uncultured Bacteroides sp. | reverse complement strand
CAGCAAACTTGCTGACCAATGGGAGCGTAAGACCCTGAACGACAAACTGAGCTATAGTAGCAGAGACGAAGCGGATGGAGGTTATGCTCGTTCGCTCCTTAATGTCGCTGGTCATGACACCTCCGAGAGATGAATATGGAGTATTGTTGAATGAGTAGAGACTCATCAGCAGGATATACGATACTGTGGCATATATTGCAACAAGTCCCTTGTCCTCGATACCTGGATTATGGAACGCCAGGACATAGAAGACCATAAATGGCAAAGCTGTCCAGAGCACCCATGGGCGATATTTACCCCAGCGCGTCTGAGTGCGGTCGGAGAGTATTCCCACCGTCGGGTCGATAAAGGCATCGACAATACGGGCGATCAGCAACACATTACCGGCTATGGCACCCTCGAGTCCGAATATATCAGTGTAGAACTTCGTCTGATATATCATCATCATCTGGAACACCAGGTTGGCAGAGCAGTCGCCCAAACTATATCCAATCTTCTCAAAGATTGAGACCTTTTGACTTAATGTATTCATAGCATATCTATTTTATTTGTTTTTCTTCTTGTTGACAGTGGCACTCTTGGCCTGCATATCGTTCCATGCAGCCTCAGCCACGCGGTTTCCGAGCGTCTTCTTGTCGAGCGGATGGATGTCGTTCCACTCGCCGAGGTCACTGTTCTTTATGAGCGTGGTCCTCTCGTTACGTTCGGCAGCCTTAGCCTGTTCGGTGCGCATCTCAGCCCATGCCTTGCGTCCACCTACATCGTCGTGAGAGAGGAAGTCGGCCAGTTCGACAATATAGAACGGCAACTCCTCGTCGGCGAAGTGGGTGCGCCAGTCGGCAATCAGCGTTGTGAGCATGTCGGCATACTCGTTACGGTTTGAGACGTTCGACTCACCCTGATACCAGACTACACCATTGAAGGCGAACCTCTCAATAGGAGCAATCATTGAGTTGTAGAGTCCCACAGGCTTATAGTTAAAGAAGGTGGTCGACGGAGCCGACGGCATCTCGCATCCTACGCGATGCTTCCAGTTGCCCTCAAGACTAACCTCTTCACCCTCACAGATTAACTTATATGGTTTTTCCTTTACAAAGGAAGCAAAACCTCCGTTACTTATCAAGCGAACTGTAATAATATTTTTACCTCCGTGCAACAATCCTGCCGGAACCTTGTAGATGCGGGGAGGATATTGATATGTGATATTACCCACGAAGACGCCGTTGACATAGACAGAATCGGCATCGACAATGCAGCCGAGACGCAGCGTGGCGTCCTTTCCGCTCCATGAGTCGGGTATCTCAACGCTCTTGCGGAACCAGTGGGATCCGTTTATCGGATTGAGCCCGTCGCTTGCCCACGCTCTTGAGAACATGTCAACGTCGCTCCACGCAGAGTCGTCATAGTCTGCTGCGAACCATGTCGGGGTTTCGTGCAGACCGCTGTCGCCACGCCATAGAGCGTTGTTCCACTGACGGAAGCTATAGTTCTCCAGCTCCTTCACGCTCTTCACGTAGTTGTCGTCCTCGTAGCGCCACTTGTCATGGATATACTTGGGATACTTGGCAAGGCTCTCCTCGCTTATCCAGCACTCAACACAGGTACCGCCCCAGCTGGAGTTCACCAGTCCCACGGGTACACCCGTCTTCTCATACATCGCCTTAGCAAAGAAATAGGCAAGGGCTGAAAACTCCATCACCTCCGGCTGCTTGACCTCACACCACGCCGCCTGACCATTGATGTCGCTTTGCGGAGCATGGAAGTCATATCCGTAGGGCACACGGAACTGACGAATCTTGCTGTTCTCGTAAGATGCAATCTCGTCGGCAAACATATCCGTGACGCGGCGCACCGGCAGCTCCATGTTCGACTGTCCCGAACAGAGCCACACATCGCCGATAAGTATGTCGTTCAATGTCTCGTCGTTCACCGTCAGTTGATAGGGTCCGCCTGGCTTCTGAGCCGGCAGAGTGACGCTCCAACGTCCCTCGCCATCGGCAGTCACGCTATACTTCTTCTTCAGGAAACTGATGTTCACGACCTCACCCTCATCTGCTGTTCCCCACAGTGTGACGGGACGTCCACGCTGGATGACCATTCCGTCGGAGATTACGGCAGGCAGCTTCACCTTAGCCTCAGCACTGTTCATACCGAGACAGAGCGCCATTGCCACAGCAATCATAACCTTTTTCTTCGTTAAGTTCTTCATATTATTCTACTTATATGTGTATAATCTTATATATAATGTCTTGTAATCGTCCACCGAGATACGCACGTGGCGTCCCTGATGTGTCTGGTCGCCACTTAGGCGGCGCACAAATGTCAGCGAGGCGTCGGGCTTCACCGTCACCTCATCCACCGTTGCCAGTCCTGTGCGGATTGTCTCGGCAGTGCCGTTTGCCTTCTCCTTGTCCGCCCCACCGCTAAGCGTGAAGCCATCCTCGCCAAGCTGATTGGCAGAATCGGGGCGCACCGTGGAGTCTGCGTTCTGGAACTCCACCACCACTCCACTGCCGGAGAGGATAAACTCCTCGTCGGAGAGACGGATAAGAACTGCTCCACCCTCCGGCCACACACTTCCATCCGTGGCACGGCTATCCCAAGGCAGGGTGAAGACGTGGCGGCAAACGATTCGGAGTCCGCCCTCCTCAATCACGCGCTCCCTCTCCTCCTGACTGAAGAGCACTCCATGCATGCATCCCTGCCCCTGATATTTCAGCAGCAGCGGAGCAATCTCGCGCAACTTCATGTAGCCCTTCACAAAGTGCATATTGTTTCTGATGCTCACATCCTCGATGGCAAACGGACTGATGCCGATGGCGTCATGTTCGCCGAAGACAAAGAAGGCGCGCACACCGTTGTTGTCCGTTGCGCGACATTCGGGGATGAAGAGAGGATTATCGGCAGTGTGATATTGTGCCACCCAGCCCTTGAAGCCATCATCATAGATATCGGGAGAGATGATGTCGACCGACGGAGCGGCAGAGTGCCACACATCCATCAGGTGGGCCAGCGGACCGGCAGAGGGATACTCCCCCGGGCGACGTCCGCGGCTGTTCATCGCAGCGTTGACATAGAGAGGAATGTCATAGGTGGCACGAGCCGTCTGTGCCAAGCCCTCGACGTAGGAAGCGTAGTGCCACGCCATAAAGATCTCGTCGGCATATATGTCGTCGCCGAAAAGCTCACTCCAGCTACCAGATGTACGGAAGTCCGACATGCGCCATCTCTCCAGGAGATGCGGGTTGAGAGACTCGCGATGAAGCTTCATATATTCAATCAGCTGTTGCGGAACAGGCGAAGCGAAGAGCGAATCGGCGACAGACGAATGATCGCGTGCCTCCTCGAGCATGCCAATCTCATTCTCCAGTTGAATCATGATGACAGTACCCTGCTCATTATCGATGGATGCAATATGGCTCATCCATTGAGAAAAAGCATTGTTGTCAGCACGGAACACATTGTCGGAGAAGACACTGGCAATCTCCAGCGGACGTCCTGCCGCCGTATGTGCACGCGGATACTTCTCATAATCCCTCTTAAACCATTCCGGAGCGTAGCAACTCATCGAGTTCTTCCATGCACCGAACCACAAGAAGATAACCTTAAGATTATTCCGGCGGGCCTCATTTATCACCTCGTCGGTCAGTGAGAAGTCGAACACACCCTCCTGCGGTTCAATCAGATCCCAGTAGGTCGGGACGAGCACCGTGTTAAGCTGCATTCTTTCCAGATATGGGAAAATCCTTTCGATATCAGCCTCCGACGAAGCAGACGAGTTGCCCAGTTCACCGCCAAGCACGATGAATGGCTTGCCATCCACCACAAGTTGCTTGCATGAACCATGCTGCTGCAATGCGGCATGCTGAGCGGCCAATTCAGTCAAGCCCAACAGAGAGAGGAACAATATCAAAAGATGTCTTTTCATTTCATACATTTAATAACATTCAATGGATAGCCGGCTACCTCACGGTGCCAGCTACCCACAGAATAACCAAAGAACTATTTATTAATTACTTTTATTCCAATAAGTACCATCGAAATCAGTACTTATGTCATAACCTGCAATTCCATCACATACACCCTTATAAGCGTGCTTACGTCCATAGTTAGAATCGAAGAGGTTTGGTGCATCATCAGGCAACCAATACTCATGCTCACGTGAGTTATCGGTCAATGTCCAGATGGTGATACCTGAGCGCTGAGCCGACGGAACGTTCTCGCGATAAGAGTCAAATACCTCCTGATAAATCTCAGCCTGAGTGGCAAGCTCCTCGGTCGACGGAGTTGAAGTGCCAAGAGAGACATCCAGCTCTGTGACGCGGATTATCTTACCAGTAGCGGCAAGAGTCTTGAACATTGCGTCAATCTCTGCGCGGGTAATGCTCTTAGAGACGTGCATCTGAGTACCGATACCGTCAACTGTCTGACCATTATCCTCGATATATTTAATGAACTCAATCAAAGCCTCAAGCTTCTTAGGACTGCTCTCCAGACCGTAGTCGTTGACGAAGAGCTTAGAGCCTGCAGGAGCATACTTGCGTGCATACTCAAATGCCTTAACTCCATAGTCCTTACCGATGAAGTAACCCCAGTAGAAGTGGTCGCTGTCCCAGTTGAGGTTAAGACCGCTCTCCGGATCCTCGACAGGTGCTGAATCGCCCTCAGAGAAGTTTCCGTCAACGCCGCGCCACTGCAAGTTGTCGGCAATAGGCTCATTGATTACATCGTAGTTGAGCACACGTCCGTTGAGATGCTCATACATACCCTTAATCCAACTCTCCATAGCACCGAGCAAAGCATTACGCTTCTCTTCAGCAGTCTTGAATACATAGGTGATGCCACCGCCTCTTGTCTTCGGAGCCAGGCTCTTGCGAACTGCAGCTGAAGCCTTCTTCGGACCGAACTTGATGTTATCGATGTAGTAAGTATCGCCCACGGCACCGAAGTTGAAGATGATACGGTTCACGTCGTCGTAACCTGGAGTGAACTCATACTCATACTTAACCCATGAAGTGGTAATGTTGAATGTATTGTAACCACCCTGGCTGCCGTATGTAGAGCCATTCTGATACTGGAACTGCAGCTGACCTACACCAGTAAGACAGCGTGCATAGAACTGGATAACGTAGGTGTTGCTCTGTGACAGAGGATCACTGAAAGTGTAGGCGAACTGAGCCTCCCAGGAATTTCCATCCCCATTGTTCTTAAGCACCATACAGTCGCTGTCATTATATCCAACGCCAGTCTGGATACCTGTTCCGTCGTTCTTGTTAGAGCCCCAAGAGCCCCAGCCGCCAGTGTTTCCATCCTCAAACTTACCATTGTCGCCAAGGAGGTTTGTGAATGTCTCCTCAATCTTCTTACCGAACTTAATATTATCGATATAGTATGTTGCACCCACCTTACCATAGTTCAGGATGATGCGGTTAGCATCGTCGTATGCAGGAGTGAACTCGAACTTATAGTCGACCCAGCCTGTAGTCAGCTCGAAGGTGTTGTAACCACCCTGGCTGCCATAGGTTGAACTGTTCTGATACTGGAACTGCAACTGACCGCCACTGATTGAGCTCTTAGCCTTGAATGTGATCACGTAGGTGGTGTTCGGGTCGAGCGCAGTGTCGAATGTATAGGCGAACTGAGCCTCCCATGCATTGCCGTCACCGTTGTTCTCGAGTACCACGCCGGCAGTACCGTTGTATCCTGCACCCTCGACAGACTCCGCAGACTTCTTGTTGGAACCCCATGAGCCCCATCCGCCCATTGAACCGGCAGCGAACTCAGAGCTGGCTGTCGGGAGTATATTCTCGCAGACATCGTCATCGCTAGCCTCGACCACGACCTCCGGAGCAAGCAGAGACTTCAGATAGGTCTGCTGTTGCTGAGTGTGCCACAAGAAGTTGTGGCCATAGATCATGATGTCGGCAGGCACGGCAGCGAGGAACTTGTCGATTGTCGTGAAGTCCAGACTACCATCGTTCTTAACCACAGACGAATGCTTCATGGCATTACCCGTAGTAAACATCTGGAAGTTATTGTCAGCCACAGCCCTGTAGGCCTCGTCTGAGTTGTAGAGGTCGGCGCCGAGACCCAGACCAATAGTCATCTCAGAGGCATACTTTGCAGCATAATTCTTGATGTAGTCGTAGTTCGCCAGTTTCTCAGCCAGTTCAAGAGGCATATCAGCAATATTGACATCGCCGTAACCGTCGGGGCGTCCCCACTCCATCTTCTGATCGTAACAGCCAGTGAGCGCAAGTGTCAATGCTGTTACCGGAATAATGATTCTATTTAGTTTCATGATTCAAATCGTTTTAGTGTTAATCATCAAAGTCGGACACTGTGATCGATGCGCAAGGCACAACGCGCCAGTTGTCAGTATAGATTTTCACGGATGTCGTTGTTGCAGATACATCGAGTCCACCATAAGTGAAATCTGTATTCACGAATCCCATACCGAAGTTCTTGTAGGTTGCAGCGTTGCGGTCGTCAACTACATCCTGGAATGTCGGAGCTGTAGCCTCTGTGTCGGCAAGTATCTTTGCATACTTCACGAACTCACTGAATGGGATGGTGACTGTCTGCCAGCCGCTTGTCTTGAACGGAGTGGCAACGCCGTCAACAATCCAAGGAATGTAGAATGCCACTGCATTGCCGGCATTGTTATCGTCTGACTTGTAACCACCGAAGTTGTAGTTGTTGATCAGACAGATCTGGATATGACCTGTTGTGCTCCATGCCTCGGGGACATAGATATCAAACTGGAAGGCAACGTCGGTAAGAGCAGTTGCTGCGGGGATATAGTCATACATACGAGTCCAGTCCTCAAAGTCGTTTCCTGTACCGGCTGTCCAGCACTCAGATGCACGAGACTTGCCGCCGACAACACCGCCGGCAGAGATGATACGGTCAGGAATCAACTGGAAGCACTTGCCACGTCCGCTGC
>CAZKNB010000075.1:0-7008 GCA_964554075.1 uncultured Bacteroides sp. | reverse complement strand
CGTTGCTTCCTGGTCGAGGGATACACCGACGTCATCTCAATGCATCAATCGGGCGTGGAGAATGTCGTGGCATCTTCGGGAACGGCACTTACGCCGCAGCAGATCCGACTCATCCATCGCTTCACCAACAATATCACTGTGCTCTATGACGGCGATAAGGCTGGAATCAAGGCCTCAATCCGCGGTATCGACATGCTGCTTGAGGAGGGTATGAACATCAAGGTGTGCCTCTTGCCCGACGACGATGACCCCGATTCGTTCGCACGCAAGCACAACAGCTCGGAGTTTCAGCAGTTCATTGCCGACCACGAGACCGACTTCATCCGCTTCAAGACCAACCTCCTGATGGAGGATGCGGGTCGCGACCCAATAAAGCGCGCGGGACTCATCAGCGACATCGTGCAGAGTATCGCCGTGATTCCGGAGGCCATCGTGCGCGACGTATATATAAAGGAGTGTTGCCAGCTGCTTCATCTGGAGGACAAACTGCTTGTGTCGGAGGTGGCGAAGCGCCGTGAGGCTCTCGCCGAAAGGGCACGCAAGGGACAGCCGCTCTCGTCGCAGACGGTGCCTGGAGGCGCATCGACAACGGCTCCTGCAGCTACCGACCAGTCGGCACCATCCGATCCGTCGGCTCCATTCCCGCCCGAGGCGGAGGAGTATCACTCATTTATCCCGCAGGAGAATCGTGAGGGCGAGGAGTTCTATCGCTATGAGCGACTGATCATCCAGGCCATCGTGCGCTATGGCGAGAAGACAATGTGCTCTATCGAGGGGGAGAATGGCGAGGAGATTCCGGTGAGCGTGATTCGCTATGTGGAGAATGAGCTGAAGCAGGATGAGCTTTCCTTTCATAATCCCATCCACCGACGCATCCTGAGCGAGGCTATCAGTCACGACGGGGCAGAGGGCTTCGAGGCCATGCGCTTCTTTACCGCTCATCCCGATCCGGAGATTAGCCGAGTGGCAACCGAGTTGGCCAGCGACCGCTACCAGCTCAGCAAGTATCATACGAAGGCGCAGAAGATTCTCTCCGACGAGGAGCGTCTCTTCGAAATTGTTCCGGTGATGATGATTGACTTCAAGAATGCCATCGTTACGTCGGAGCTGAAACACGTGATGAATCAGCTACGCGACCCCGCCGTGGCTTCGGATGCAGAGAAGTGCAACGCGCTGATGGCTCGTTTCGCCGAGCTCAAGAAGGTGGAGAATGTCATGGCAAAACGTCTCGGCGACCGCGTTGTGCTGCCGCACTAAGACATCTTGACATACGGATACAATAATGGCGCACCACAATACTTTCGGGGTACGCCATCAGCGATATTCTTTATCTATTAATAAGGTACATAAACTCCTCACGGGTCTTGGCCTGATTGAAGGCGCCTGTGAAGTCGGAGGTTGTGGTCACGGAGTTCTGTTTTTCCACTCCGCGCATCTGCATGCACATGTGCTTAGCCTCGATGACAACCATCACGCCTAGCGGATTGAGGGTCTCCTGGATGCACTCCTTGATCTGTGTGGTCATGCGCTCCTGCACCTGCAGACGATGAGAGAAGATATCTACTACGCGGGCAATCTTGCTCAGTCCGGTGATGTAGCCGTTGGGGATGTATGCCACGTGAGCCTTACCGTAGAAGGGCAGCATGTGGTGTTCGCAGAGCGAGAAGAAGTCGATATCCTTCACCACAACCATCTGGCGATAGTCCTCTTTGAACTTAGCCGACTGCAACACCTCGCGCGGGTCCATCGTGTAGCCTTTGGTGAGATGGAGCATAGCCTTGGCTACTCGCTCAGGCGTTTTCAGTAATCCCTCGCGGTTGACATCCTCACCAAGCAGGGTGATAATCTTGCTGTAGTGCTCTTTAAGCTCCTCTAAAGCGGGAGACGCTATAACTTCGTTTTCTAACATCGTCTAGTCTAAAAAAATGAATCTCTTATTACAATTGAATATTGATCTGGTCCTTCACGATAGCCACCTGCTTGAACACGCCTGTGGACTTCAGCTTGCGCATCATGGCGTCGGCCTCCTCGATGCTGCGGAAGTCGCCTACACGGCAGAGCCAGCGGGGTGATGTGAAGAATGTGTAGACCGAAAGCTCGGGATAATAATCCTTCACGCGGCTACCCATGGCATAGGCTTCGCTACGCGCGGCACGTGAGTTTGAACCGGCATAGACCTGCACTCTGTAGCCTGTACTCTTGATGACGCTACGTTCGGCCGTGCCACTCTCGTCGACGCTTGCCGACTTGCTGTTGTCGAACAGCGATTCGATTGCTGCATCCTGGTGGATGGTCACCTTTCCCTCGCCCGGAACATCCTTCTCGAGGCTTTTCACAATGCTCTGGGCTGACATGGGTGCCGCCAGCAGTGTGACAAACAGAAATAACAGACTAAGTCTTTTCATACATGTAAAAATGCTAATTGTGTTGTTGTCTAAAGAAAGCGGGCGGGGCAGAGATGCCTCTGCCGTCCGCCTCGCTGTAAGCTTCTTATGCCTTGAAAGCGTCGATGATGCCCTTGAAGTCAGCAGCCTTGAGAGCAGCGCCACCGATAAGACCACCGTCAACGTCCGGGTTAGCGAAGAGCTCCTTAGCGTTTGATGGCTTGCAGCTACCGCCGTAGAGGATTGATGTGTTCTCAGCAACCTCCTTGCCATACTTCTCGACAATCAGTGAACGGATGAATGCGTGAATCTCCTGTGCCTGAGCTGCAGTAGCAGTCTTGCCTGTACCGATGGCCCAAACTGGCTCGTAAGCGAGGATGATCTTGCTGAAGTCCTCAGCTGAGAGGTCGAATACAGAAGCCAACTGAGCAGCAACAACCTCGTTCTGCTTGTTTGCCTCGCGCTCCTCGAGTACCTCACCGATGCAGAAGATAGGAGTAAGACCGTTGGCAAGAGCCAATTTCACCTTCTCCTTCAGGATCTCTACTGTCTCGCCGTAGTATGCACGACGCTCTGAGTGGCCAAGGATGACGTACTTAGCACCAGTTGATGCAACCATAGCGGCAGATACCTCGCCTGTGAATGCACCCTGCTCCTTGTCTGCACAGTTCTCAGCGCCAACGCCGATGATTGATGCGTCAACGATAGGAGTAACTGATGCAAGGTGGATGAATGGAGTGCAGATGATTACATCGCAATTTGGTTTGTCGGCTGTCAAAACCTCGTTCAACTCTTTAGCAAGAGCAATACCCTCCTGGAGAGTCTTGTTCATTTTCCAGTTTCCTGCAACAATGTTCTTTCTCATTTTATTACTTTTTAAATGGTTAATTTTATGTAGTTCTATATTTGGCTCATTCCATTTCAACTTTATGTCCAGCCAGACGACAAGCAGCAGCGGGACGAGGAACCAGAGGCAGAGATAGCCTGCCGTCCTCCAGTTGTTCACCTCTTTCTGCTCTCCCAGCTTCAGGCGCTCCAGACGGTCGCTGAGTGCGTACTCGTCGGGCAGCTCGTTGTCTGCCCATTTGTTGAGTATGACTCCGCCCTTGAGCAGCAGCAGTCCCGGGTTCGAGCGGATGATGGTCTTCAGGACGATGTCGTCGGTGAAGCAGAACTGATATTCGGCTCCGGTCATGTCGCACCATCGCTCTATGTCCTCGTTGCCTGCCGACGTAAGGCAGTAGAAGTCGTATCCGTTCTCCACCGCATAGTCGTAGATGTCGTTGATAAGGTCTATGTTGCTGTCGTCGGCCTTGTCAAGTCGATGGGCTACGAGCAGGAAGGTGTAGCCGGGATTGAGCAGCACATCCTCCGTGATGTCTTCGCCCGTGGAGCGCAGCTGGATGGAGAAGTCGCTTATCGAAGCCTCCTCGCCATGGCTTATCTCTTCGGTGCGACGGTCCACGTAGTGCCACGTGCTGTCGGGGTAGTTGGTCTCGTCGAACTCCTTGCGGACGCCGTCCTTCTCCATGATGAACGTTGTCTTCAGCGTGGAGAGCTGAGCGGGATCCTCCATGGCCTTTGCAATATCTGTGCCAATCTTATAGGGACGGAAGTCGAAGAGTGGCAGATGGTAGAGGCAGTAGAAGGAGAGGATGGTGATGTAGATCAGCGTGTAGAGCGAGACAATCCATTCGGTCTTCTGCGAGATGAAGTCCACGATGAGGCGACGGCGGCGATAGGCGGTGACGGCGGCAGCCAGCAGGAGGATGTTCTTCCAGAAGGTCTGCCAGTTGGTCAGGGAGACTGCATCGCCGAAGCAGCCGCAGTCGTGCACGGGATTGGCTATGGCGATGTAGAGCGTCAGCGGCGTCATGAAGGTCAGCAACAGCAATGCCATGGCTGTCGACATGTGGCGGCGGATGCCGATGAGCAGACAGACTCCGACGGTGAACTCGGTCACCGACAAGCCCATACCCATAAACAAAGGAATAACGTCCGGGAGCAATCCGCCGATGCCGAAGGCCTCCAGATAGTCGCCTATCTTGTATTGGAAGCCGAGTGGGTCGACAGCCTTTACGAACCCGGAAAAGATGAAGGTGAACGCCAAGATGAATCGGCAGAGGTTCACCACTATCCTTATCGCTATGTCTCTCTTTCTACTCTCCAAATTCCAGTTTTATCAGTCCGAACACGGCATAGTTGATCATGTCCATGTAGTTGGCGTCTACTCCCTCCGAAACGAGGGTGTTGCCTGCCAGTGCTTCAATCTGCTTGGTGCGGTGGATCTTCATCAGGATGAGGTCGGTGTAGGAGCTGATTCGCATGCTTCTCCATGCCTCGTCGTAGTCGTGGTTCTTGGCCTTCATCAGTTCGAGCGACTCCTTGGCGAAGCGGTCGTAGTAGGCGAGAGCCTCCTCGTTGGTGAGGTCGGCCTTCTCGGCGTAGCCCAACTCAAGCTGGATGAGTCCGATGATGCCGTAGTTCACGATTGCGATAAACTCTGAGCGGATGCCCTCATCGACGAGTGTCACACCCTTGGTCTCAATGCTGCGGATGCGGTTTGCCTTGATGAATATCTGGTCGGTGAGTGATGACGGACGCATGATGCGCCATGCAGCACCATAGTCATGAAGTTTCTTGGCGAACAGGTCGCGGCAGATGGCTATGATATGTTCAAATTGCTTATTAGTATCTTCCATTGTCCTTAAAAATAGGCTACAAAGGTAGTAATTAAATATATATAAGTGAAAAAAAGCCGGACAAACTATTTTGTCCGGCTTTATACTGAAGTTTTCGTATTCTGTTATTGATTGTTATGAGCAGCGGAGCACCTGGCCGATACGCAATGTTGTGGTCGGCTTGATGCGGTTCAGCTTGCAGAGGGTGTTGATTGACACGCCGCGCAGCTTGGCGATGCGTGCAAGTGTGTCGCCACTCTTAACCTTGTGGTATCTGATCTCGTTGGTCGGCGCAGTGGCTGTGCTGTGTGAGCCTGCCTGGTTGTAGTTTCCACCTCTCTTGCGGAAGGTGTATGTATCAGCCACGATGTCCTGCTTCTCGAAGTCGAACATCAGTGCAGGGTTGATAGCTATGCCGAGGAAACGTGTCTCGAAGTGGAGGTGTGAACCTGTTGAACGTCCTGTGTTGCCACCAAGACCAATAGGCTCTCCGGCCTTTACAAGCTGGTTCTCTACGACGAGCTGCTTTGACAGGTGGCCGTAGACTGTCTCCAGACCGTTGTCGTGGCGAATGACCACATACTGACCGTAACCCTTGCGCTCAAACTTTACGATACGAACGCGTCCGTCGAAGGCTGCAACGATTGTATCACCGATGTTAACCTTAACATCGAGTCCGTTGTGCATTCTTCTCCAGCGTGGTCCGAATGGTGATGTGATTTTTGTACTTGGGGTAGGCATGTGGAAGCCTGTGAGGTTGAATGTGTAGCTCTCGGGAACTGCAACGTTTCCGTAGCGATGCACATAGTCATTAGTCCAAGATGCGTAAAGGTCGATAGCTGGGAACTCAGCCTGCTCTGCCTTAATCTGGCGTTGCAGGGAGAGTGAGTCTACACTCTTCAGCTTTTTATCTATAGGTGCCTGGCGAGCAATCAGGTCCTGAGCCGAAGCGCCCAAGCTGACCATTGCTGCTGCAGCAACCATTAATGTCTTTAGATTAAGAAATTTCATCCGTGCCTTTTATGTAATATAGGTTTTCTATTCAGTTTATCAGTTTTCACCGATTAAGGGTGGTTAATCATGGCGACCATGGCTTCAATCTCTTGCTTAGTCGTTGCCGTCCTGTCGTTTCACTCTTAATTTCTCTCAAAGATACTATTTTATATTTGTAAGTGATACATATCCTTAACATATTTTATCATAGCATTGAGCGTGGTCGCTTTGAAATGTTGCTGTAAGTGTGTGTGATTTAGTTTGTTATCACCTTGTTATGTTTTACAACATAATGTCATAGCTTTTTACTTTATGATTGTTCGGCGGCTGTTCTTCCCACTTTTTTGTCAGCTTATCGCTGCCCAATTGACATTCTCCTTTCTCAGGGCACGTAGTTGCTGCCAGAAGATGTCGTTGCGCGGGTCGCTGGCTGTCTCGTCGTTGTCGACTATGGTTGTGGCTATGCGTCGCACGTGTTCGAGCAGCTGGCCGTCGCGTACGATGTTTGCTATCTTGAGGTCAAAGGCTATTCCGCTCTGCTGCGTTCCCTCAAGGTCACCGGGACCGCGCAGCTTAAGGTCGGCTTCGGCAATCTCGAAGCCGTCGTTGGTCTGCACCATGATCTCTATTCGCTTTCGTGTGTCCTCGGTCATCTTGTAGCTTGTGACGAGGATGCAGTATGACTGGTCGGCTCCACGTCCCACGCGTCCGCGCAGCTGATGGAGCTGTGAGAGTCCGAAGCGCTCGGCGTTCTCGATGATCATCACCGAGGCGTTGGGCACGTTGACTCCTACCTCAATCACGGTCGTAGCCACCATAATCTTGGCTTCGGCTGTGACGAAGAGCTGCATCTGTTCGTCCTTCTCGGCTGGCTTCATCTTGCCGTGCACCTTGCAGACCTTGTACTCCGGAAACTCCGCGCAGATGTGTTCGTAGCCCTCTTCAAGGTT
>CAZKNB010000074.1:0-7142 GCA_964554075.1 uncultured Bacteroides sp. | reverse complement strand
AGTCGCTCATCAAGCTACACCAGAGGCTCATCATCCGACCACAGCTCATCAAGCTACGAGCGCGGATCTTCACGATCTTCACGCAGCAGCTCGGGCAGCTCACGTCAGAGCAGTGGCAGCAGCTACTCCAGCGGTTCACGCAGCGGAGGCTTCTCAGGCGGCTCACACAGCAGCGGTGGTGGCTCTCACAGCGGCGGCGGTTCACGTGGCGGCGGACGCAGATAAAAAATATATAGGCGCCGATGTATGGCGCCTATAAAATTTATAATACTTTTGTAATCGTACAAATAATAAAACAGATATGAAAAGGAAAAGAATGACATTCGCAATGGCTTGTCTGCTGGGAGCTCAGATGCTGTCGGCTCAGGCTACAATATACGACGCTGTACGTGTGACCGGCAACGACCTTAACGGTACGGCACGCTACGTCGGAATGGGTGGCGCTATGGGTGCCCTCGGCGGCGACATCACTACAATGTCTACCAACCCTGCCGGCATCGGTATCTACCGCAGCAGCGACGCTATGGTTTCGTTCGGACTGCAGAACGTGGAGAACAACAGTAAGTTCGGCGGCGCGACAACCACCAACGACAAGACTTTCGGCTCGTTTGACAACCTCGGCTTCGTCTACTCTTACGAGGTGGGAAAGACTACTCCCGTGCGCTACGTGAACTTCGGTTTCAACTACCACAAGAGTAAGTCGTTCGACAGCAACAGCGTGTCGAAGGGTACCTACACTACATCTCTCACACAGCAGATGGCCAATATGAGTAACCTGGCGGGAGCTACCGAGGATGAGTTCCAGGCTGCAAGTGCCTACAACAACAGCTACATCCCCTGGCTCGGCATCCTGGGCTACGATTCATACGTCAACAATCCAGCCTACTTCGCCAACACCGGTAAGACAGCCTTCCTGCCATACTCTTACGACGCCAGCGAGATTGACGGTGTCTACAGATCAAGGGTACGCGGCGGTCTGCACGACTTCGACTTCAACGTCGCTCTGAATCTCAGCGACCGTGCCTTCGTAGGCGTTACGCTCGGTGCTCACTATCTGGACTATAGCCGTACCAGCACATACAGCGAGGACTTCTACTACGACGACGGAACGACAGGCGGCGGCTACGACCTCACCAACTACTACGACGTTGACGGTTCGGGTATCGACCTGAAGATTGGTACCATCATCCGTCCGATAGAGGACTCTCCGTTCCGCTTCGGTATCGCCATCAGCACTCCTACATTCTATCGCTTGACAGAGTACACCAGCGCTGCAATCAACTATGACGTTGATGCCTACGACAATGGCAACTATACAGCTGTGCAGGGCTCAACATACACTCAGGACTCTAACGGCAACAGCATGGAGAGCGAGACCACATACAAGGTGTTCACTCCGTGGAAGTGCAACCTCAGCCTTGGATATACCGTAGGCAAGGAGTTCGCCATCGGTGCCGAGTATGAGTATGCCGACTATTCAACCATCAAGATGAACTATGACGACGGCGAGGAGATGACTCAGGAGAATGAGGATGCATCGAACATGCTGAAGGCTGTTCATACATTCAAGATTGGTGCCGAGTATAAGGTTATCCCGGAGTTCGCTGTACGCGTTGGTTACAACCACGTATCGGCTGCGATGAGGGACGATGCCTTCAAGTGGCTCCCAAGCTACTCAACACGTACGGATGCTGAATACTCTAACCTGAAGGCCGTGAACAACTACACCTTCGGTATCGGCTATCGCGGCAGCTCATTCTACTGCGACCTGGCTTACGTCTACAGCGCACGCAAGGAGAGCTTCCATGCCTTCCATGCCTACGACCTGGACAACAGCGGTAACTTCGTGGATAATGCATATCTGACCAAAAGCAACCTCACCAAGCAGAACAACAACATCAGCAAGGTGGTGCTGACACTGGGTATGAAGTTCTAAGAGAAAGAGGATATAGATAGAAAAGAGGCTCGGAGAAACTAATCTCCGAGCCTCTTTTTTATAGCTCTGTTTGTTGTGACCCAGAGGGAATCACTTCACCGGAATCTTCTCGATGCGGCGCTGGTGGCGTCCACCCTCGAACGATGTGTTGAAGAACTCGGTGAGGATCTTGTCAGCCTCGTCGGTAGTGATGAATCGTCCCGGCATCACCAGCACGTTTGCATCGTTGTGCAGACGAGCCAGATGGGAAATCTCGGGCTGCCAGCAAAGAGCAGCGCGGATGCCCTGATGCTTGTTGAGCGTCATGCCGATACCATTTCCGCTACCGCAGATGGCGATACCCGGATAACACTCTCCAGCCTCTACGGCGCTGGCCATAGGGTGGGCGAAGTCGGCGTAGTCACAGCTCTCGGTGCTGTAGGTACCAAAGTCCTTAAACACCATACCCTTGTTCTCAAGCCAACCAATCACATACTGCTTCAATTCATAACCTGCGTGGTCGCAACAAAGTCCAATTACGTTCATGCTAACATTTCTTTTACTTGTTTATATACATTGTCGGCAGTGAATCCCAACTTCTCGTCGAGCACCTTGTAGGGCGCAGAGAAGCCGAATGACTCAAGACCGAAGATCTTTCCGTTGGCACCGACCAGACCAAGAAGATTGACCGGCAGACCTGCTGTCAAACCGAATATCTTGGCGCCTGCCGGCAAAACTGACTCCTGGTATGCCTTATCCTGTGAGCGGAAGAGTCCCTCAGAAGGAGCTGACACGATGCGTACCTTGACGCCATCCTTGCGGAGAAGCTCGGCACCGGCGTTGAGTGTAGCTACCTCGGAACCGGAAGCTACGAGGATTACGTCGGGGTTGGCGTCGGAGCCTGCAACGATGTAGGCACCCTTGCCGACGAGCTCGTAGTCGTTGCCCTCAGGCATGTTCTTGATGTTCTGGCGAGAGAGGATAAGAGCCGACGGAGTGTCGAGGTTCTCCATTGCCAGCTTCCAAGCCTTAGTGGTCTCCTCGGCGTCAGCCGGACGAAGCACGAGCATAGAGTTGCGTCCCTTATGGTTCTTCAGCTTCTCCATCAAGCGGATCTGTGCCTCCTGCTCAACAGGCTCGTGGGTAGGACCATCCTCACCGACACGGAATGCATCGTGTGACCAGATGAACTTAACAGGCTGCTCCATCAAGGCTGCCATACGTACGGCAGGCTTCATGTAGTCGGAGAATACGAAGAAGGTGGCACATGCAGGGATGATACCGCCGTAGAGCGACATACCGATACAGATGCACGCCATTGTCAACTCTGATACTCCTGCCTGAAGGAATGAACCGCTGAAGTCGCCGCGCTTGAAGGCGTGGGTCTTCTTGAGGAAGCCGTCGGTCTTGTCGGAGTTGGAGAGGTCGGCAGACGCAACGACCATGTTCTCAACCTGAGTGGCAAGAGCGCCGAGCACAGTGGCAGATGCAGCACGAGTAGCGCTGTCCGGCTTCTGCTCGATGGCAGCCCAGTCGACCTTCGGAGCCTTCTTCTCGAAGAATGATGTCAGCTTGGCGTCGAGCTCAGGATTAGCCTTAGCCCACTGAGCCTTAGCGGCACGCTTCTCAGCAACAATCTTCTTCAGCTCCTCGGCACGCTTAGCGTAGAGCTCCTTAACCTCCGGGAAGATGACGAACGGATTCTCCGGGTCGCCGCCGAGGTTAGCGATGGTGTTCTTGTAGGCGTCGCCACCGAGAGGTGCACCGTGGGTAGCACAGTTGGCCTCGTAGCTGCTGCCGTCCGCCTTGCGTGCACCCTTACCCATGACGGTCTTACCGATGATGATTGTTGGGCGCTGCTGCTCAGCGTTAGCCTCTTTCAAGGCAGCTCTGATGGCGTCGGGGTCGTTACCGTTTATCTCGATTACCTTCCATTCCCAAGCTCTGTACTTCTCGGCAACGTTCTCAACAGTTACATCCTTGGTAGGAGTTGAGAGCTGGATGTCGTTTGAGTCGTAGAACATCACGAGGTTGTTGAGTCCGAGGGTACCTGCGATACGGCCAGATCCCTGAGAGATCTCCTCCTGTACGCCACCGTCGGAAATGTAGGCATAGATGGTCTGATTCATCACCTCGCCGAAGCGTGCCTGCATAAACTTAGCTGCAATGGCAGCACCTACTGCGAAGGTGTGGCCCTGTCCGAGCGGACCAGATGTGTTTTCCACACCGCGTGCAACGTTCACCTCTGGGTGACCCGGTGTCGGGCTGTCCCACTGACGGAACTGCTTGAGTTCGTCGAGAGTGTATTTGCCGGTGAGGGCGAGAACTGAGTAGAGCATCGGTGACATGTGGCCTGGATCGAGGAAGAAACGGTCACGAGCCTCCCATGATGGATTCTCCGGGTCGTAAACCAAAAACTCGGAGAAGAGTACGTTAACAAAGTCTGCACCACCCATAGCGCCACCCGGATGTCCCGAGTTTGCCTTCTCTACCATTGAGGCAGCAAGGATGCGGATGTTGTCCGCTGCGCGATTCATAAGTTCGTTCTTGTTCATAATATTTTTATTAATTCTGTCTGATTTAATAGTATTTGCAAAAATAAAGTTTTTTCTTGATGAAGCATCGCTTCATCAAGAAAAAAACAATGGTTAAGTGGGGCTATGCATCAAAGAGCAAAGTTAATGATGCAAAGAGAAAGGATTGAGCTTAGCTCAATCCTTCAATCTCTCCATTGACAATATCTATCTTCTTTGCCTGTGGCTCCTTTGGCAATCCCGGCATACGCATGATCTCTCCGGCGATGGCCACAATCATCTCGGCACCAGTGTTGATCACGATGTCCTTGATGTGGAACTCGAAGCCCTCTACTGCGCCGTAGGCCTTGGCGTCGGCTGAGAATGAGAACTGAGTCTTGGCGATACATACCGGGAAGTTGGTGATGCCGAGGCTCTGAGCCAGCTTTATCTTGTTGCGTGCCACGGTGGTGTAGGTCACCTCCTTGGCTCCGTAGAGGTTCAGCGCAATCTTCTCAATCTTCTTCTCGATGCTGTCCTCGTCGTCGTAGGTGAACTTCAGCGGCTCTGACGGACGATTCTCGATCTCGTCGACAACGGTCTGGGCAAGCTCAATGGCTCCCTCGCCACCCTGCGCAAAGGCGTTGTTGATGGCGAAACGTACGCCCAGCTCCTTCTCGCAGTGGTCGCGCAGCATTGCCATCTCCTCGTCGGTGTCGTCGGCAAACTTGTTGAAGCAGACCACGACGCTCTGACCGAAGGACCTCAGGTTGCGAACGTGCTTGTCGAGGTTGCGCAGGCCGTTCTTCAGTCCCTCCATGTTTGGCTCCTTGATCTTGTCGAGGCTTACGCCGCCATGCATCTTCAGACCCTGAGCTGTGGCTACAATCACTGTCAGCGCAGGCTGCAGGCCACTCTTGCGGCACTTGATGTTGTAGAACTTCTCTGCTCCGAGGTCGGCACCGAAGCCTGCCTCTGTGATGGCGTAGTCGCCGAAGGTCATTGCCATCTTGGTTGCGAGCACTGAGTTGCAGCCGTGAGCGATGTTGGCGAATGGTCCGCCGTGGACAAAGGCAGCAGTGTTCTCGGTGGTCTGCACGAGGTTAGGATGGATGGCATCCTTCAGCAGCACGGTGATGGCACCAGCCACGCCGAGGTCCTTGACGGTGAATGGTTTGTCGTCGTAGGTGAATCCGAGGAGGATGTTCTCGATGCGTCGGCGCAGGTCGTCCTGGTTCTGCGCAAGGCAGAGGATGGCCATAATCTCGGAAGCGGGAGTGATGTCGAAGCCCGACTGCTGAGTGACGCCGTCGGTCTTGCCGCCCAGTCCCGTGACGATGTTGCGCAGAGAGCGGTCGTTCACGTCGAGCACTCGGCGCCAGAGAATCTCCTTAAGGCCGAATCCGTTTGCTCTGTTCTGATAGATGTAGTTGTCGAGCAGAGCAGAAATCATGTTGTGGGCTGAAGTGATGGCGTGGAAGTCGCCTGTGAAGTGGAGGTTGATCTTCTCCATAGGGAGTACCTGGGCATATCCGCCACCTGCAGCACCGCCCTTCATGCCGAAGCAGGGACCGAGAGAGGGTTCGCGGAGAGCAACGATAGCCTTTTTGCCGATGCGGTTGAGGCCGAGAGCCAGACCGATTGACACAGTGGTCTTACCGATGCCGGCCTTAGTCGCCGTGATGGCTGTGACCAGGATAAGTTTACTCTTCTTTACCTTTTCATCGTCGATGAGATGTTCAGGAATCTTAGCGATGTAGCGTCCGTAGTTCTCGACCTCCTCAAGAGGGATGTCGATGCTGGCTGCCACCTGTTTAATCTTTTTCAACTCCGTCTCACGTGCGATTTCAATATCCGATTTCATAATATAAAATAGTTAGAGTTTTGAAATAGTTGTCTACAAGCCACCTCTCCCGGTGATGTTACGACGCCGCAAAGATATAAAAAAAGAAGAGGAATAAAGATGTCTGTTCAACTATCTTTACTCCTCTTCCTAAACTATTTGTCAATATGTCGGAAAAATCCTATTTAGCGAAGCTTACGGCTCTTGTCTCGCGGATGACGGTAATCTTAACCTGTCCAGGGTAGGTCATCTCGTCCTGAATCTTCTTTGCAATCTCAGTAGAGAGGTTCTCTGTCTCCTGGTCGTTGATCTTGTCGGCACCGACAATCACGCGCAACTCGCGTCCTGCCTGGATGGCGTAGGTCTTAGTGACGCCCGGATATGACATTGCAAGCTGCTCAAGGTCGTTAAGACGCTTGATGTATGCCTCGACAATCTCGCGGCGTGCACCCGGACGTGCACCGGAGATGGCATCGCACACCTGAACGATAGGAGCCAGCAGGCTGGTCATCTCTACCTCGTCGTGGTGAGCACCGATGGCGTTGCAGATGTCCGGTTTCTCTTTATACTTCTCTGCCAGCTTCATACCAAGCAGTGCGTGTGGCAATTCGGGCTCCTCGTCGGGCACCTTACCGATATCGTGGAGCAGACCGGCACGTTTAGCCTTCTTCGGGTTCAGGCCAAGTTCAGAAGCCATCACCGCACAGAGGTTAGCTGTCTCGCGTGCATGCTGCAAGAGGTTCTGACCATAAGAAGAGCGGTACTTCATCTTACCGATGATGCGGATGAGCTCCGGATGCAGACCGTGGACACCGAGGTCGATGGTCGTGCGCTTACCTGTCTCGATAATCTCCTCCTCGACCTGCTTGCG
>CAZKNB010000073.1:0-7150 GCA_964554075.1 uncultured Bacteroides sp. | reverse complement strand
AGACTAACATCGCTGCAAGTATGTAGAATATGTTGTATATCTTCTTCATATCAATTGTATTATTAATTGTATGTCACTTTAAACAATGTTAGTCGAGAGTTTCGAGATCCATGTTAAGAATCTCAGCGGAACGGCGCTGAACAACGTCGCGCAGCTCGTCGAGGTCGATACCCCATGACGTCAGCATATAGTCCTTTGCAAGCTCAAGCTTGGATGTGATTGCATCGTAGCCTGTGTAGTCTGATGATTCAAGTTTCAGATTTGTATATCCGTGAGATGCATAGTACTCAATCTCTTCGTCAGAGAGGACTCCGGCATATTCCAAAGTAGCAGTTGCGCCTTTTGAAGTTGTATATGAGTATACAGACTTGATGGACTTGCTGAGGATTGATTCCTGCCAGTACTCAGCGCTGTGAGTGACATAGATTGAGATAGTCTCCACGAAGTCCTCCTGAGTCTCGTTTGAGGCGTAAGGAGAAACAAAACCCATATAGAGTGCATCTTGATCTGTCACGTTCACCCAGCTTGAAGACTGATAGCTACTCGGAGTGATCTCATTGAAGTCGGTAGAGTAGTTCTTAGTCTGGTGCAGGATGTGAGCGAACTCGTGGTGCATAGTCTTGAAGTACCAGTAGTTCAGGGTCTCAATGTCTAAGTTGTCGAGGTCAATCATGTTGACGTTGTAGAGAGTGATTTTCATACCACCCTCGGCAGTACCAAGCACGATTGAACCCGCTGAGTTGTATGCGGGAGAACCAACGAGGTGCATGATTTTCGGGCAGTACTTACGGATGAAGTCCTTTCCTGCAACCTCCTCATAAGACTCAAGCCACAGATACTTTGTCATCTTGGCGAGCGCGATAGCCTTTTTGTAGTCGGCAGGAGCCAGATTGTAGCTCATGCTTGACTCTTTATCCTCGAAGCGGTATTTGAACTCTATGTTGTAGTTGTCTACATAGTTCTTCTGCAGCCACTTGTCGAACTCGTTCTGCGTAGTGGTATCGTTGCTGTAGATGCTCTTTGAGTCGAGATCATCTTCGCTACATCCCCACGCCACTATGGCTATGAAAGCCATTAATAACCATTTTATATTCTTCATGTCCTATTTCCAATATTTATAGGTTATTTTTCTCTTATTAATTTCTCGGGTTAGCCTCAAGACCGGCTGAGATGACATCCTGCGGAAGCTGGAATGCACGGCGTGGGTCGTCCTTTGTAAGTACGTCTACGCTCTGGCCGTCGCGGTTGTGACCAATCTCAATGCCGTAGCGCTTGATGTCCTGCCAACGCAGACCCTCGTGGATTGTCTCGATACGACGCAGGTGGAGAAGACACTGGATAATCTCCTCCTGCTCTCCCGCAGTCACTGTGAATCCGAGCGGGTTAAGCTCCTTCTTCACTGTACGTGTGCTGTTGTCGGTAGGCATGCACTTGATGTTGCCGTAGAAGCTGACGATAGCATCCTTTGTGGTCTGGAAGTTGTCCTCTGTATGAGTGTAGAGCCATGAGTTGATATCCTCTACAGCCTTGTCGAGCTGACCCTTCAGAGCGTAAGCCTCGGCACGGCAGAGCAATGTCTCATCGGTACCGAATGCCAAAACGACAATCTTACGATATCCGATACCGTTCACCTTGTCGGTGTACTGGAAGTAACCGCCCTGCTTTGTGACAGCAAGTTTCTGGTCGTATCCCCACATGTTTTTGAACGGAAGCAGATTTGAGTATGCGCCCCAGATGCCGGTTACACGTCCTGTCTCGTTCTTTACGATGTCCTGAGCGTGTCCGTAGCGACGACCAAGTGAGTAGGGACCACCATAGTATCCCCAAGATGACGATACAGGCAGAAGAAGCAGGTTGCCGTTGTCGCTTGAGTTGATGTATTTGTCAACACGTACGCTCCAGTTTGATGCACTGTTCAGCACAATCTCGTTCCAGTCCTTGAGCACATCCTTAGGATTGCTACCTAAAACGACGTTAGCATACTCAATCACCTTGTCCCACTTCTGATAGTAGAGGTTGAAACGTGCGGCGAAAGCGTAGGCAGCCTTGCGGTTGAAGTGATACTTAGGAGTGCTATAGAGGTTGTCGTCAACGAGTGGCAAACCCTCTTCGATGTCCTTGTTGATGTTCTCGTAAAGCTCAGCCAGTGTGCCGCGCTCGTAGTGCGGAGAGACAGAAGTCTCGGGGGCAGTAGAGTAGGGCAGACCGAGAACCTTGTCGGCAGTCTCGGGGTTGTATGCCAGACAAAACAGGTTGGCCAATGCGAAGTGACCGTAAGCACGGCACATAAGCGCCTCACCTCTTTGAGCGGAGAGACTCTCCGGATTTCCCATGTCGTTGATAGCCTCAAGAGCCTGGTTGGCGGTAGCGACTGCACCGTAGCAAGAGTTCCAGAAGCTCTTTACACCATCGTTGGAGGTCTCTGTCATATCCTGCCACAAGTAAGACTGATCCTGAGTAAGCTCACCTGATGTATATGTGGCGCCGTTATCCATGGCGTTGTCCGAAGCCATCTCCAAAGTCAACACATCTGATGTTGTGGGATAGGCGGAGACAAGCAGTGCGGTAACTTTATCCTCTGTGTCAATCTCGGCTCTGCTGTCCGGCATGGTGTCGAGGTAGTCATTACAAGATGACAACACAAACGCTGAACCGAGGAGAGTATATATAAGATTAATTTTCTTCATACTTGTTACTCAATTTAATTGTGTTTCGAAGATTAAATACCCAATCTCACTGTCAGAGTGAACTGTCTTGGAACCGGAGATGCAACACCACCAGTGTTGTAGAACTCAGGATCCTGACCGTTCAGCTTAGAGTCTGAATAGATCAAGAAGAGGTTCGTAGCCTGAAGCTTCAGAGAGAAGTCGCTAACCTTGAACGGCTTCAACCACTTCTTTGGGAAGTCGTAGCTCAGAGAAATCTCCTTCATGCGGATGAAGTCACCCTTAGCGATACGTGCAGTTGAGTAGTTGTATGCGTTGTAAGCGCGGCTCAGGTAGTTATCGTTGTAGTACTGACGCTTGCTGGCGATAACCGGGATATTTGTTGAGTTCTCGTCGCCAGGTACTGTCCAGCGGTTCTTGAACTCCTTAGGCATTGCGTCGAGGTCGGAGTACTTGTAGCTGAATACCGGGTCGAGACGGATGACATTACCGAATGAGTATGTCATGAAGACGTTCAACTTGAAGTTCTTATAAGTAAAGATATTACCGAAAGAACCGGTGATTGTCGGGTCAACAGAACCGGAGTAAACAAGGTGGCTCTTGTTGTCGCGCTCCTGGAAGTTGATGTCGCTCACTGTCAAGTCGCCATCCTCGTTGATAAATGTAGGAAGTCCATCCTCGTTCAGACCTTGGAAGTCGAATGAGAAGAGCGAACGAACAGGGTATCCCTCCATTGTGAAACCTGTGCCGGCAACAAGGTCGATGACACGTGTCTGTGAGTCGAGCTTTGTTACGGTGTTCTTCGTCTTAGAGAAGATGAAGTCGGTGTTCCACTTGAAGTCCTTAGTAACGATGTTGCGGGTAGAGAGAGTCAACTCAACACCGTGAGATCTCATTGATGCTACGTTGGCGTACTTAGTGATTTCACCACCGATACCCATAGTGTTGATAGTACCAATCAAGTCGTAGTTGTTACGCTTGTACCAGTCCAGCTCAACGTTGATGCGGTTGTCGATGAATCCAGCCTCAAGACCGAGGTTGAACTCGTGCTTCTTCTCATATGTCAGCTCAGAGTTCTCGAGGTCGTCAATCTGAAGACCTGTCTCGTTAACGCTGGCGAACGGACGCCATGGGCTGTAGCTACTGATGACAACACGTGAGTTAGTCACACTCGCCGGACCGCGGTCGGCTGTCAATGAGTATGATGCCTTGATGCTCAAGTTAGATACTGCCTGCTTGAAATCCTCCCAGAATGCCTCCTCGTGCAAGTTCCATGCACCAGAAATGTTCCATGTAGGCAACCAGCGTGCTGAACGGCTCTTACCAAGTTTGTTGGTACCCTCATAACGGAGAGTTCCATTCACTGTGTAACGACCGTCGTAAGAGTAAGTGGCATTGCCGAAGAATGCTACTGAACGGCTCTTTGTGATATCTACAGTGTAGTACTGACTGTTCTCCTCGTTGCCCTGTTTGAAGTAGAGATAGTTGTAAGCACCGAGCATACCCATCTCATACTGCATGCCGACACCATTGAAGAATGTCTTTTTGCGGTCTACAGCGTTAGACTCCATACCTGCGAAGAGGTTGAACAGGTGCTTCTCGTTGAATACATCGTTATAGTTAACTGTACCACGGAAGTCGTAGCTGTTCATAGAGTACTTAGTCTCGCGATAGAAACCTCCTGAGGGAAGAACGCTGACAGGAAGTGAGTTGGCGTCGTCCGGGTCGGTGTAGAGCCATGGGTTAGAGTCACGCATTGTGGCATCGTCCATAGCACGGAACGCCATAGCCTGGTTAGAGTTCTCTGTGATCTGGTGAGCCTGAGTAGTAGTAGAGTACTTGTAGGCACCCAAAACGGAGATCTCAACCTTCTTGATAGGTTTGTATTTCAACTCACCCTGAAACTTAAGGTCGGCTACGTCGAGGTCGATGTAGTTGTTCTCAAGCTCGTTGAGGATGTTGAATGCGGCATAGTTGCGCACGTAGTACTCGTTAGGGTCGAGTGTACGTGAGGTGTTCAACGCGTAAGAGTACGGGTTGATATCGAAGTCACGGCGAACCTCACCGTTGACGAGGTCGAGGCTACTGTTCAGAGTACCCGGGGCCTTCTGCTTACGGTAAGCACCGTTACCAATCAAGTTCAAGCTCAACTTAGAAGAGATGTTATAGAGAGCGTTGATGTTGGCGGTGTAACGCTTTACCTCACTCTGCTTGTACCATCCCGGATCGTTCATTAAACTAAGAGATGTATAGTATGATGCTTTGTCTGTACCGGATGACATGCTGATTGCGTGGTTCTGTGAAACAGAGTTGTTGAACAAAACGTCGAACCAGTCTGTGTTGCGGTACTCGGCCTCCTGCAGGTATGCGTTGCGCGCCTCGGTAGTGTTGGCGAGAGCGTACTGACCTGTTGTGGCGTCGTATGTGTTGATGAGCTTGTACATCTTGCCATATACACCACTGTCTGAAGCACGATAAACATCGGAGAAGTTCAGGTAACCGGCAGCCTCCATGTCCTTGTAGACACTCATCTGCTCCTGAGAGTTCATGATGTTGTAGTTGCTGTAGCTCGGCTTCATACGCATTGTGAACTCACCTGTATAGCTGATCTTGTTTGTACCTGCCTTACCTTTCTTAGTGGTAACGACGATGACACCAGCCATTGCGCGCGCACCATATATAGATGTAGCGGAACCATCCTTCAGGATCTGGAAGCTCTCGATATCGTCTGAGTTAAGTCCGGAGATCGCTGAAGAGATAAGTGTGGCGGCATCTCCTGATGACAAGTCATCGGCGCTGACCTCTGTGACATCCTCCATGATGACACCATCGACAACCCACAACGGCTTAGAGCTACCGTAGATTGATGTGGCACCACGCACGCGGATCTTAGGCGCTGTACCGAATGTACCGGACACGTTCTGGACAGACACACCGGCTGCACGACCCTCGAGGGCACGGCTGATTTCCGGTATACCGTCGAGCTTGGCGTCGGCTGCGGAAAGTTTTGTGGTAGCACCGGTAAACATACGTTTATCCATCTTCTGCATACCTGTTACGACTACCTCATCCAACATCTCACTGTCTGATTTCAACGAGATTTTCAGATTAGGTTTGATGCCTACCTCCTGTTTCTCCATACCGATGTATGACACAACAAGAGTTTTGGCTGATGATGGTACATTGGAAAGCGAGAACTTTCCATCCATGTCGGTTACTGTTCCAACAGTTGTACCCTTCACTAATACGGAAGCACCTACGATGGGTTCGCCATCTTCTTCCGAAACGACTGTACCGCGAACACTCACGTTCTGGGCAGTCACGAGGCTTATACCTATACAGATGTAAGCCATGAATAACAACAGTGTTTTCCTCATAAACCCTTTTTTGATATTTATGTTTATAATAACCCCATTTTGCAAATGGGTATTTAACATTACAAAGTTATATATCTATTTGGTAAGTTGCAATATTTGGGTTGATGAATTAGTAAAAATATTAGGCAAAATAGCATATTTGTGGGATATTTTATACTTGTTTTCTATTTTCGCTTACGAAATGAAAGCTTTTTTGAAAGTTTTGAGTAGTTCTTTTTATCGTTGTTCCCCTCCTTTGTTGCTTGAAAGTCGAAATTCTGTTTAGTTAATTTAAGAATCATAATTAACTAAGCTAAGCGTGGCGGATAATTAAATTGCGCTATCTTTGTGAACACTATAAAACTAATTCTTAACAGGCTTCATTATGGATTCATTAGTCTCGTTCGCACTGCTGTGCTTCACCTCGTTTTTCACTCTGACCAATCCGCTCGGCACTATGCCGGTGTTCCTGACAATGACAAACGGCATGAGCGACCGCCAGCGCCATGCCATCGTACTGCGCGCCACCATTGCGGCGTTCATCACGCTGATGGTGTTTGTCTTCGCAGGTCAGTTCCTTTTCTTTTTCTTCGGTATTTCCACCAACGGCTTCCGCATAGCGGGCGGATTCATCATCTTCAAGATTGGCTACGACATGCTTCAAGCCAAGTACACATCCATGAGGCTTAAGGACGACGAGATAAAGACCTACGCCAACGACATCTCGATAACTCCTATGGCCATCCCGATGCTTTGCGGCCCGGGTGCCATTGCCAATGCCATCGTGCTGATGCAGGATGCCGACAGCATGGAGAAGAAGGGTATTCTGATTAGTATGATTGCACTGATTTACTTCATCACATTCCTCATTCTGCGTGCGTCGACACGACTCGTGAAGATTATCGGCGATACGGGAAACAACGTGATGATGCGACTGATGGGACTAATCCTGATGGTTATCGCAGTGGAGTGCTTCGTGGGCGGTGTGCGTCCGATACTGGAGGACATCCTGCGGACGGCGAATACATAATTAAAAAAAAGAAGAGGAGGCTCCCGGTTGAGCCTCCTCTTCTTTTTTTATCAGTTGTCGAACGACAGATTCGTTATTCTCAGCATCTGCATGTCGAA